>JANOGJ010000788.1:0-11995 GCA_031405995.1 Acidobacteriota bacterium | reverse complement strand
ATCGGCGTGTCGGCCGGCAGCGCGCGCCAATCCGGATCACGTTCGAGGATGGCGGCCACGAGATCAGATGAGGACTCGCCCCTGAACGCGGGCCGGCCGGCGAGCAATTCGTACAGCACGCAGCCGAACGCCCAGATGTCGGTCCGGCGATCGACCTCCTGCCCGCGGGCCTGCTCCGGGCTCATGTAGGCCGGCGTGCCGACGACCGCGCCCTGGACCGTCGCCGCGAGCGTCGTGTCGTGGTCGGTCGTGGCTCCGTGCCCGACCGCCGTCTTGGCGAGGCCGAAATCGAGGACCTTGGCCGCGCCGTCCGGCGTCACCATGATGTTGCCCGGTTTCAGGTCGCGATGGATGACGCCCTTCTCGTGGGCGGCGTCGAGCGCCATCGCGATCTGGTGCGCCAGCCGCAGCGCCTCCGCGCGCGACACGGGGCTGCGCAGGCGATCGCGCAGCGTCGTGCCCGGCACGAGCTCCATGACGATGGCCGGGCCGGCGATCGAGTCCTCGAGGCCGTACACCTGCGCGATGTGGGGGTGATTGAGCGTCGCGAGCACGCGGGCCTCGCGGGAGAACCGGGCCCGGTACTCCGCGTCACCCGCCAGCTCAGCCGGCAGAATCTTGAGGGCGACCTCGCGGTGGAGCGCGGTGTCGTGGGCGCGAAAGACCTGGCCCATGCCGCCCGCGCCGATGGCGGACAGGACTTCGTACGGGCCTATGCGCGTGCCGGGTGGCAGGGACGACATGGCCCTACAGCGGAATGTTCCCGTGTTTGCGCGGCGGGTTCCGGTCGCGCTTGTTGCCGCAGCTCGCCAGCGCGGCGATGAGCTTGGCGCGGGTCATGCGCGGCTGGATGATCTCGTCGATGAAGCCGCGCGACGCGGCGATGAACGGGTTCGCCAGCTTCTCGCGGAACTCCTCGACGAGCCGCGCGCGCTCCGCGACCGGGTCCTTCGCCGCCGCGAGCTCGCGCTTGTACAGGATGTTCACCGCGCCTTCCGGCCCCATCACCGCGATCTCCGCCGTCGGATACGCGTAGTTGAAGTCGGTCCGGATGTGCTTGCTCGCCATGACGCAGTACGCCCCGCCATACGCCTTGCGCGTGATGACGGTGATCTTCGGCACCGTCGCCTCGGCAAACGCGTACAGCAGCTTCGCGCCGGCGCGGATGATCCCGCCGTGCTCCTGCTCGACGCCCGGCAGGAACCCCGGCACGTCCTCGAAGGTGATGAGCGCCACGTTGAACGCGTCGCAAAACCGCACAAACCGCGCGGCCTTCACCGATGCGTCGATGTCCAGGCACCCAGCCAGGTACGCGGGCTGATTGGCGACGATGCCCACGGACCGGCCGCCCAGGCGCGCGAAGCCGACCACGATGTTCCGCGCGTAGAGCCTGTGCACTTCCAGAAACACGCCCTCGTCGACGACGGCGTGGATGAGGTCGTGCATGTCGTACGGCTGGTTCGGCTGATCCGGGATGAGGTTGTCGAGCTGGTCGTCCTCGCGGTCAACCGGATCGGTGGTCGGACGCCGCGGCGGATCGTCGAGGTTGTTCGACGGCAGGTAGCTCAGGAGCTCGCGAATCAGCTGGAGGCACTCGCGATCGTCCGTGACGGCAAAGTGCGCGACCCCGCTCTTCGCGTTGTGCGTGTGCGCGCCGCCCAGCTCTTCCTTCGTCACGTCCTCGTGCGTGACCGTCTTGATGACGTCCGGGCCCGTCACGAACATGTAGCTCGTGCCCTCGACCATGACAGTGAAGTCGGTGATCGCCGGCGAATAGACGGCTCCACCCGCGCACGGGCCCATGATCGCGGAAATCTGCGGCACGACGCCCGACGCGAGCGTGTTGCGCAGAAAGATGTCGGCGTAACCGGCGAGCGAGACCACGCCTTCCTGGATCCGCGCGCCCCCCGAGTCGTTCAAGCCGACGATCGGCGCGCCCATTTTCACGGCCAGATCCATCACCTTAACAATCTTGGCAGCGTTCGTCTCGGAGAGCGACCCGCCGAACACCGTGAAGTCCTGCGCGAAGGCGTAGACCGGCCGCCCTTCCACGCTCCCGTGGCCGGCGACCACGCCATCGCCCGGCACGATGTCGTCCTCGAGCCCGAAATCGCGGCACCGATGCGTGACGAGCTT
Source organism: Acidobacteriota bacterium (assembly GCA_031405995.1). Classification (GTDB taxonomy): domain Bacteria; phylum Acidobacteriota; class Vicinamibacteria; order Vicinamibacterales; family SCN-69-37; genus JANOGJ01. The sequence continues at coordinate 9,859 of JANOGJ010000788.1, read as the reverse complement.
GTCCAGTTCCTCGAACGTGCCGGAATCAAACAGCAGGTCGACCCGCTCGCGCGCCGTGAGCTTCCCGGCCTCGTGCTGGCGGCGCATGCGCGCCTCGCCGCCGCCCTCCTCCGCCTGACGCTCGAGCTTGGCGAGCCGATCGGCGGCGTGACTCACCGGCCGACCCTGGCGCCCTGGGCCTTCTCCCAGTCCTTCAGGAACTTCTCGAGGCCGATGTCGGTCAGCGGGTGCTTGAAGCAGGCCTCGATGACGGCGGGCGGGCAGGTGCAGACGTCGGCGCCCATGCGCGCGGCCTCGACGATGTGCATCGGGTGGCGGACGCTGGCGACGAGGATCTCCGTCGGAAAGTCGTAGTGCCCGTAAATCTCGACGAGTTGCTTGATGAGGCCCATGCCGTCCGTCGCGATGTCATCCAGGCGCCCGACGAACGGGCTGACGTAGGCCGCGCCGACCTTGGCCGCGAGCAGCGCCTGCGTGGCCGAAAAAATGAGCGTGACGTTGACCCGCAGGCCTTCCGACGCCAGGGCCTTGCAGGCCTTCACGCCCTCGCGCGTGAACGGCACCTTCACGACGACGTGCTCGTCGATTGCCGCGAGCTCGCGCCCCTCGGCAATCATGCCGGGCGCGTCGGTCGCGACGACTTCCGCGCTGACCGGGCCCTGCACGAGCCGGCAGATGTCTCGCACGATGGCGCGCGGGTCGCCTGGCTCCTTGGCGAGCAGCGAGGGATTCGTCGTGACGCCGTCGATGATGCCGAGCGGCACGAGCGACTGAATCTCGCGCAGGTTGCCGGAGTCGATGAAGATCTTCATACGCCTATTTCTCCCGCGTGACGACCGGGTTCGTGAGCGCGCCCACACCCTCGACGTGCACCGTGACCTGATCCCCCGGCACGATGGGCCCAATCCCGGACGGCGTGCCGGTCGAGATGATATCGCCGGGCAGGAGGGTCATGACCGACGAGATGAACTCGACGAGCTCGGGAATCGTGAAGATCAACTCGCGCGTCCGCGAGTCCTGCCGCAGGTGCCCGTTCACGTACGCGCGCACCTGCAAGTCTCGCCCGTCGAGCCCCACCGCGATGCACGGCCCGATCGGCGCGAACGTGTCGAACCCCTTGCTGCGCGTGTACTGGCCGTCCTTGTTCTGCAGCTCCCGCGCCGTGACGTCGTTGACGGCGATGAGGCCCAGGATGTGCTGATGGGCCTTGCCGGCCGGCACGTTGCGCGCGAGTTTCCCGATGACGAGCCCCAGCTCGGCCTCGTGATCGACGCGGCCGGCCCACGCTGGCGCCTCGATGGCCTGGCCGGGACCGATGACGGCCGTGGACGGCTTGATGAAGATCAGCGGCTCTTCCGGCAGCTCCTTGTGCTGCTCAGCGGCGTGGTCCTTGTAGTTCAAGCCGACGCAGACGATCTTGGACGGCAGGACGGGCGCCAGCAGGTCGAGTCCCTCGGCCGGAATCTCGGCGCCTTCGGAGAATCGATCGAAGATGTCGCCGTCCACCAGTCGGACGCGGCCCTCGCGTTCGGCCGCGTAGCGCGGCGCGCCTTCATGCGTGATGCGATACAGGCGAAGCATGCCGCCGAAGTGTCTCACTGCGGCCCGCGCCGTGCAAGACGGCCGGCGCGCGTGAGAGCGGCACCGAGACGACCGCCGACGCGTCGCCCCGGCGCCGGCCGGACACGCCGACCGCCACGTAGTGGCGGGTGGGCGCGCTCGCGGTTCCGAGATCCGGCCGGGTCACGACGTCGACGAACTGAGCGGGCTCTCCGACGCCGGGACGCCGATCGGGCGGGTCGGCCGGCGCGCGCACGGCGTCGGCGGGCCGCACGTCGATACTCGTGAGGAGGTTGTCGGCGGCCAGGACCTGGGCCGGCGTGGGCGCCGGCGCGCCGGCCGGCGTCTCGATTACATAGATCTCAACGTGCTCGACGGCCGAGGGCGTCGATCCGTCGCGATTCGCCTTCGGGACCGTGAACCTGAGCGTAATGCGGTCGTCGACCCGCTGGGCCGCAAAACCCGCGGCCGGGCCCGGGATGGGCCGGAGCGGCGCGAGCGGCGGTCCCTTGCGGCCGCACGCCGCGAGGACCAGCACGGCCAGGGCCGCGACGACCAGCCTCCGGCCGGCCACCCTCACAGGATGTACCGCGACAGATCGTCGCTCCGCGCGATGTCCGCGAGCATCCGATCCACGTACGCCGCGTCAATGCTGACCGACTGGCCGCCCAGGTCCGGCGCCGTGAACGACACCTCGTCCAGCAGCCGCTCGAGCACGGTGTGCAGCCGGCGCGCGCCGATGTTCTCCGTGCGTTCGTTGACGAGCGTCGCCAGCTCGGCGATCCGCAGGACGGCGTCCGGCAGGAACTCGAGCGTGACGCCCTCCGTCGCGAGCAGCGCCACGTACTGCTTCAGCAGCGCGTTGCGCGGCTCGGTCAGGATCCGCACGAACTCGTCCCGGCCAAGCGCCTCAAGCTCGACCCGGATGGGAAAGCGTCCCTGCAGCTCGGGGATAAGGTCCGACGGCTTGGACACGTGAAACGCGCCGGCCGCGATGAAGAGAATGTGGTCGGTGCGCACCATCCCGTGCTTGGTGTTCACGGTCGTGCCTTCGACGATGGGCAGGATATCGCGCTGGACGCCCTCGCGGCTGACGTCGGGTCCCTGCGCGCCTTCGCGGCCGGCGATCTTGTCGATCTCGTCCACGAAGATGATGCCGGCTTCCTCGACGCGGCCGATCGCGGCCTTGGCCACGCCCTCCATGTCGATGAGCTTCTGCGCTTCTTCCTGGGTCAGGTACTCGAGCGCCTCCGGCACTGGCAGGCTCCGTCGCCGCGTCTTGCCCGGGAACATCCCCGGCAGCATGTCGCGAAGGTTGAGGCCGATTTCCTCGACCGACGACCCGGCGATCAGCTCGAAGGACGGCATCGTCCGATCCCGCGCGTCGATTTCCACCGTCTTGCTGTCGAGCCGCCCGGCGCGCAGCTGCTCTCTGAGACGCTCGCGCGTCGACACGGCGTGGTCCCGGGCCATCGAGGCGTCCGTGGAGGGCTCGCCCATCGGCGACGTCGTCGCGGGCGGCAGCAGCAGGTCGAGCATCCGCTCTTCGGCCGCCTGCCGGGCCTTCTCGCGGACTTCGATCTCGCGTTCCTCGCGCACCATCTTGACCGCGATCTCGACGAGGTCCCGCACCATCGACTCGACGTCGCGCCCGACGTAGCCGACCTCGGTGAACTTGGACGCTTCGACCTTGATGAACGGCGACTGCGCCAGCCGCGCCAGGCGCCGCGCGATCTCCGTCTTGCCGACGCCGGTCGGTCCGATCATCAGGATGTTCTTCGGCGCCACGTCCTCGGCCATGTCGGGCGAAAGCCGCTGGCGCCGGTAGCGGTTGCGGAGCGCGATCGCCACGGCGCGCTTGGCCGCGTTCTGGCCGACGACGTACTTGTCCAGTTCGGCGACGATCTCGCGCGGCGTGAGTGACGCCACGTGCGAGGCCGTGCTCGCCGGCAGATAGATCGGGGTCATGTCAGAGCTCTTCCAGCACGATGCGGCCGTTGGTGTAGATGCAGATGTCGGCGGCGATCGCCATCGCCTGCTCGACGATGGCGCGCGCGTCGAGCGCGCTGTGCGCGACGAGCGCCCGGGCCGCCGCCATGGCAAACGGCCCGCCCGACCCAATCCCCATCACGCCATCGTCGGGCTCGATCAGATCGCCGGTGCCGGAGAGGAGGTACATCGCGCGCGTATCGGCGACGAGCATCATGGCTTCGAGCCGGCGCAGCATGCGATCGGTCCGCCAGTCGCGCGCCAGTTCGACCGAGGCGCGCTCGAGGTTGCCGCGATGCTCCTCGAGCTTCGCTTCGAAGCGACTGAACAGCGCGAAGCCGTCGGCGGCGGTGCCGGCGAACCCCGCCAGCACCTTGTCGTGATAGAGGCGCCGCACCTTTCGCGCCTGGTGCTTCACGACGGTCTGGCCAAGCGTGACCTGGCCATCACTCGCGAGGACGACCTTCCCCTGGTGGCGAACGGCGAGCACGGTGGTGGCGTGGACGGGTGTCATGTCGGTGAAATCGGCCGGGAACAACCGAGAAAAGCATCGTAGTGCCGTCCGCGCGGGAGGGCAAGGCCGGAGGACAACCGGCCCCTCCAGGACGGTTTGCCGAACAGAAACAAGGCAATTGCGACCACCCCCAAGTGGCAGTAGAGTTGCACCGAGAGCCCTTGGATAGGTCCGATGGGTGGACCTGCAGGAGTAACGCCATGGCCCGGTCCCCCCGCCTCGCGCTGTCTCTCGTGGTCGGCTTCGTACTCGCGGTGCCCGTTGTGGCGCGCGGTCAGGCGGTCCCCCGAACCGCGCCTCCGCCCAGTTCGGGCGGGTCGAGTTCAGGCGGCAGCGGGTCGTCCGGATCGTCGGGCTCGTCCGGGTCGGGTTCGAGCGGATCGCCCTCGACCGGTTCAGAGAGCTCGTCGCGCACGCCGAGCCGCATCCCGAGCAACGGCTCCTCTTCCTCTTCCTCGCGCACCCGCGGCGCCGAGCCCCGGACGGCACCAACGCCCGGCGGCGTCGTGACGGGCGGCGCCTCGTCGCGCACCGGGTCGGATCCGGGACCGACGACCGGCGCCACTTCACCGTCCGGCAGCTATGACCCGCTGGGCGCCAGAGCGCGCGGACGAAGCGGCGGCTCTGGCACGGCCGGCGTCCGCCCCGCCGCGGACGTCTCCTACGTCTCCTTCCCCTTCTTCGGTCCGTGGGGCCGCTGGTATCCGTGGTTCGGCTCGGGCTTCGGCTGGAATCCGGGCTTCCTCTCGTACAACCCGTGGCGCTATGGCGCGACCCGTTGGGGCTTTGGCCGGTATGGCCTGTGGTACGACCCGTACGCGTACTACTACGATCCGTACTTCTACGGTGGTGGTGGCGGCGGCTACTACAGCTCGAGCACGCGCGAGACGAAGGTCAAGGAAACCACTGGCGGCATCCGGCTGAAGGTCAGTCCAGGCCATGCCAGGGTCTACATTGACGGCGTCCTGCAAGGCACGGTCGATGAGTTCAACGGCCTGTCGGACCATCTCACGCTCGAGTTCGGCCGCCACACGCTCGAACTGCGCGCCGAGGGCTACCAGACGCTGACGCGCGAGATCACCGTCGAGGCAGGCCGGACGTTGACGGAGCGAGCCACGCTGAAGAAGCAGTGACGGCTCGCCGCATGCTGGCGGCCGTCGCGGGCGTCTCACTCGTCTACGACGTCACAGCGGGCCTGCTGCTGCTCACCGCCCCTGCGACGGTCGCGTCCTGGTTCGGCGCACCGGTCCCCGATCCCATTCTGTTCGTCCGGCTCACCGCGATCTTCCTGATCGCGGTCGGCCTCGGCTACGTGCAGCCGCTTCGCGATCCGGACGCGCACCGCGCGTATCTCTGGGTCTTCGGGCCGTTGCTGAAGGGCGGCGGCGCGGCGATCTTCGTGGCGGACTACTTCGCCGGCGGGTCGCCGGCGTCATTCCTGATCTTCGCCGCGAGCGACGGCTTGCTCGCGCTCGCGACGCTCGTCGCGCTACTGCGCCGGCCCTAGCGGAGAAATCAGGCGCGCTTGCGCGCGAAGAGGAAGTACAGCGGCAGCCCCGCGAGGATGATCGCGAGGCCGTACCTCTCGTGGAAGTTGTTGGTGTAGAGGCTGTAGGCGACCATAAACAGGCTGGCAAGGACGAATATCGCGGGCGCGACGGGATACCCCCACGTGCTGAACGGCCGGGGCGCCGACGGCTCCCGCCAGCGCAACACGAAGACCGACATGACCGCGACGCCGGCAAACAGCATGACGGCGAAACCCGTGTACGTGACGAGCTCGGCGAGGCTGCTGCCGAGGACCAGAATGGAACTCCACGCCGCCTGAACGGCGATGGCGATGGCGGGCGTGCGGAAGCGCGTATGCACGCGCGCCACGCCGGCTGGGAACACGCCGTCGCGCGCCATCGCGTAGTACACGCGGGGGCCCGCCAGGACCATCGCGCTGATGCTCGCCGCGATGCTCACGACCGTCAACAGCGCCAGCAGCGTGCCCGCCACCGAGCCAAAAAGACGCTGCGCGACCACATCGGTCAACCCCTGCCCCTGGCTGATCAGTCCCGCCAGGTCGGCGGGCGGCAGCGCGTAGAGGTAGAGCACGTTGAGCCCGAGATAGATGACGACGACCGCCCCGGTGCCAAGCGCCAGCGCGATCGGCAGATTGCGGCCGGGGTTGCGAATCTCCTCGGCGACGTAGGCCGCAGCGTTCCAGCCCGAGTAGCTGAACATGACCGGGATCAGGGCCAGCATCCAGCCCGTGGCCGGCGCCGACACGACGTGGCCGGCCGTCAGGTTGGCGAACGAGCCGGTGCCGATTGACAAGCCAAGGGCGACGAACAGGACGAGCGCGAGTACCTTCACCGACGCGAGCACGTTGTGGACGAGCCGGCCGGGACCGAGGCCGCTGATATGGATGAGCGACAGTCCGACGATCGCCGTGATCGCGACGATGGCCTGTGGCGTAATCACGAGCGGCGCGTAGGGAATCGGGATGGTCAGGAGCGCCGTGCGATCCGCCGCGGCCGGAATGAACCGGCCGATGTAGTCGGCCAGCAGCGTGGCGTTGGCCGCGATGGCACCCGAGAACCCGGCGACAAACGATGTCCATCCGGTGAGAAACGCGGCAATGGGGCCATAGGCGTCGCGGAGGTACACGTACTCGCCACCCGCGCGCGGGCGAAGCGCGGCCAGCTCCGCGTAGGCCATCGCGCCCGCGAACGCGAGGAGGCCGCCGAGCAGCCAGACGCCAAGCATGCCGGGCGCGGTCCCCACCATTCCGGCGACGAGAATCGGCACGAAGAAGATCCCGCTGCCAATGACGTTGGAGACGACGATGGCGGCCGCGTCGAGCGGCCCGAGGCGGCGCTCGAGCGTCGCGGCTGCCGGCGCGGAAGGCGCGTGATCCGCCGGCACGCTCACCGGCGGCCGGCGTCTTTCACGGATTGGGGAATGATGCGGTGTTCGACCTTGAACTCACCGATCGAGAAAATGCGGCCGCCACGCTTCGCGAACATCTTGACGACGACGTCCTTATACAGGCTGGAGGTGAAGATCTCGGCGCGCGGCATTTCTGTCATGTGACCGACCGACGCGCGCACGGTGATGGAGCCGGTGGACTGGCCGGACGGAAGCGCCGAGCCGCCGATGCCGCTGACCTGCCGGGAATCCCACTCGCCGTCCTCGCCCTCGCGCCAGAACGCGACCGTCAGCTGCACACCGAAGATCGACTGGTCACTTTGGTTCTTCAGGCGAAAGGTGATGCTGGGCAGGAGGTGGTTCTGGCCGTCCTTGACGCCGTTGTCGTACCAGCCCGAGAGCACGTCCGTGACGGACAACGCCTTCGTGAGATCGGGTGTCCCGCCACACGTCGCCGCCGCGAGCGACGCGGCGAGGACGGCAACGGCGGGCAGCCGGCTGGACATAGCCGGGCGATTGTAGATCAGAACCGGCGTTCGAGAATCCGCTGTTTCGCTTCCTCGCGCGACAACGTCTGGTTCCGGTACGCCAGCAGGTCCTCGCCCTTGATCGAGAGGATCAATTGCTTCGACGGGTTCCGCTGGAGCTGGTTCGTCACGAGAACATCGACCGGATTGCAGGCCACCGTCAGCGTCTGGCCTGCCTTGAGCGGCAGGACGCCCGAGCTGTCGAGCATCGCGTCGACAAGTCCCTGCCGGACGAGCATCGTGTACTGCTGGTCCGGTGTCACGTTCGGCGACGGCACGGGCGCACCTCGCATGGGATCGGCCGCGACCAAACCCGCACCGCCCATCGAGCCGACTTGCTGAGCGCCCCGCCCCTTCATGCTGCTCGAAGTCATCCACAACCCGATTGACGTCGGCAGGATCTCTGACACCTCGACGTGGAAGATCAGGCTGTCGTCGAGCATCGGCACGCTGCGGACGGCCGGCTCGGCCGCGAACGCCAGCACCACATTCGGCTCGATCTGCTGTGCCCACTGCTGGAGCTTCATACCGGCACTCGTGACCGCGGTCTTCAACGCCATCTCGAACGTGCGGACGTTGTTCTTGAGTGCCTCCTCCCTCGGCTGGGAGGCCACCGTCATCAACTGTTGCCCCGAGATCGGCACTGACACCACGAGCACGAGTCCGACGACGCCCATTCGAGCCAACACGATATGTCCTCCGCGAGTGTGGACGGTCATCGGCCACCGCCTTGCCGTTCGAGGGCTGCCGCTTTCAGCGCCTCGACTTCCTGAGTCAGCCTTCGCAAGCTCTGATCGTACCCGGTCCGGATCCGATGAAAGTCGGACCAGAGCTGGTTCACCGTGTCGAACGACTTGCGATCGCTCTCGTCCAGTTTCGCCGTGAGGCGGCGCTCGAGCGCGGCGTTCGCCGCGGGGTCGACCGAGAGCGCGGCGGGCGCCGCGGCCATCACGGGGAGCTTCACCCGTTCGAGCTCGGACTGCATCAACTGCAGGATCTGCTGCTCGACGGCGTCCAGTTGCGCGGCCGTGACACCGGCCGGCGCCACCGGCTCCGGCGCGCGGAGCGCCTGCGTCGCGGCGCCGCCGGCCACCCCGGCCATGAGCACCACGCTCGCCGCGGCGGCGAACGCCCATCCCGGCGTCTGGCGCCACCACGGCGTCGCCACCGCGACCGGCAGGGGCCGCCACACCGGCTCGTGCTCGGGCACCGACCAGGCCAGCAGATCCTCACGGACGCCGCGCAAGCCGGCGATCTCCTGCCGGCACGTCGCGCACGATTCGAGATGGCTCTCGATCTGCCGACGCTCGCCCGCGTCGCACTCGTCGTACACAAAACCGATCAGTCGTTCGCGTTCATCGCACATGGCTGGCACCTACCAGGTACTTCCTTCCCAGGTTGCACGCCTGAGGCTTGCCTCTTCGGCCTGTCGCCGCTCCAGGCGGCGACGCAGCACGGACAAACCTTGATACAGGCGGGTCTTCACCGTACTCAACGGACAATCGAGCTGCTCCGCGATCTCCTGAAACGTCAGGCCGTGAAACTCCTTCAACATAATCGCGGTGCGCTGTTCCTCGGGCAGCTCGGCCATCGCCCTGGCCACGGCCGCCGACATCTCCCGCCGCGACACCAGATCCTCGACCGACTCGACCGGTGACATCCGCTGATCGGCGAGGTCGATCGGATCGACGCCTTCGGGCACCGAGACGATCGGCGTGCGGCGTTCGCGACGAATCCAGTCGCGGCAGAGATTGAGCGTGATGCGATAGAGCCACGAGGAGAATTTCGCCTGCCCCTTGAACCCCTTGAGCCCGCGATAGGCGCGCAGGAACGCCTCCTGCACGACGTCGCGCGCGTCCTCTTCCCGGCCGAGCGTGCGGTACGCCAGCGCGTAGATCGGCCGCTCCCAGCGCGAGACGAGCTGGTTGAAGCTTTCCAGATCACCCGCGGTGGCGCGGGTGACGAGCTCCTCATCGGTCCGGGTCATCGAGGCGCCTGACCGCGCGAACCGCCCGCTAATCGGGCCATCCGGGCGTTCTGCTGGTTAGACGGCATGGCAAGAGTCCCAGTCGGTACGGCGCGAAACGGGCCGGAAAGGGCCAGTATAGCGCCGGAGCGGGCGGCCGCCGGCCGGGTCCAGCCGCCCTCCGGAGGGGTCCGAAGGCGCCTTGGTCCGCGACGGCGCGAGTGGTACTCTTCGAGCGCTAACCCAGCAGGACAAACCGAGGCCGAGGCACAATACAGGCAACAAAAAGGCGCTGCCCCCCAACGCGAATAATAATCCAAACGCCAGGTTCGCCCCGATAGGCCCGATCCAGTTGTTGCTGAATTGATTCGCCGGCAACGGCGGTGT
>JANOGJ010000757.1:0-3728 GCA_031405995.1 Acidobacteriota bacterium | reverse complement strand
CGCGGGTCGCCCCAGGAGAACTTCGGCCGCGAGCTGATGGAGCTCTTCACCTTCGGCGTCGAGAACTACGTGGAGACGGACGTGTATGCGGCCGCGCGCGTGTTCACGGGATGGAACGTGGCGCAGACGGGCACGCGCGGGACGGCGAACGCCTACTACGCGTTCAACTACAACGCGGCGCAGCACGACACCGAGGCCAAGAACTTCAGTTTTCCCGTCTACGCGAACGGCAGCACGCGCATCGAGGCGCGCGCCGCGGCGGCCGGCATGCAGGACGGCGTCGACCTCATCAACGCGCTGGCGATCCATCCCGCGACGGCGCGGCGGCTGGCTCGGCGGCTCTGGACCTGGTTCGTCAGCGAAGTCGACGCGCCGGACCCGACCTTCGTCGAGAACATCGCGAACGTCTACCTCAAGAACGACACGAACATGCGGCCCGTTGTCCGCGCCGTGCTCTTCTCGCCGCAGTTCACGAATCCCGGCCGGTTCCACCAGCGCTACGGCTGGCCGGCCGAGTTCGTCGTCAGGGCCATGAAGGAAGTCGGCTACGTCGGCTTCTCGGTGGACACCGCCATCCCGCTGATGCTCAGCATGGGGCAGCAGCTCTTCGAGCCGCCGGATGTGAACGGCTGGGACCTGGGGGCGGGCTGGTTCTCGACGGGCGGGATGCTTGCGCGCATGAATTTCGCGTCGCAGCTCACGACCAACCAGAAGTTCGCGCTGCGCGACGCGGCGAGGGCGTCCGGGGCGACGCCGGAGTCGCTCCTCACGTTCGTCACGGACCGGCTGTCGATTCCAGCGCTGTCCGCGAACGAACGCGCGGCGCTGCTCGACTACGTGCGCGCCGGCGGCGCCTGGACGGGATCCGACGCGCAGGTCCTCAACAAGGCCGGCGGGCTCTTCCATCTGCTGACCGGCTCGGGCGAGTTTCAGGTTGTCTGAGGTGATGGCATGAAGGTCACTCGACGAGACTTCGTTCGCGGCGGCGTCGCGGCGTTCACGGTCAGCTTCGGCGCGCCGGCCTTTCTCTCCGAGCTGGCGCGGGCCCAGGGCGCGTCGCGGCGCAACCTGGTCGTCCTCTACCTGAACGGCGGCAACGACGCGCTGAGCACCCTGATCCCGTACACCGACCCCTTCTACTACAGTCGGCGGACCACGCAGGCCGTGCCGGCTGGCAACGTCATCCAGATCGGGTCGGACTCCGGCGGTAACCAGTTGGGACTGCACCCGCGGCTGACGGGCCTCAAGCAGATCTGGGACGCGGGCGACCTGGCGATCATCCAGCGCACGGGCTATGTGAACTCGAGCCGGTCGCACTTTCTCGGCACCGACATCTGGTCCACCGCCAATCCGACGAACGCCAGCGGCACCGGATGGCTCGGACGCTACCTCGACTCGCTCCCGTCGCCGGTCGATCCGCTCGCCGGCTGGGCGACGACCCGCGAAGTGCCGCGCTCGCTGATGGGCAACGTCGTCAGCGTGCCCGCGATCCAGAATCCAGCCACCTACGCGTTCCAGAGCCCGAATACCGGCCAGGAGCTGGCCTACTCACGCACCGCGATGACGCAGCTCGCTTCGCACATGCCGGCTGACAAGCCACACCTCTCGTTTGTGAATGGCACCTCGCAGGCCGCGATGGCGACGCTCGACCGGGTCGCGTCAGTCGTCACCTACGTGCCGAGCGTCACCTACGGCAACGACGGCTTCTCGCAGGCGTTGCGCGCGGTGGCGGGCGCCATGTTCCGCAACCTCGGCACGAAGGTGTTTTGGGTCACCACCGGCGGGTTCGACACCCACGCGTCGCAAAATACCAACTCCGCGAATCAGGGCTACTCGAACCTGATGGGCACCGTGAACAACGGCTTGACGACGTTCTACAACGACCTGCGCAACCAGGGCCTCTTGAACGACACGTTGATCATCCAGTTCTCGGAGTTCGGTCGCCGGATCAGCGAAAACGGGAGCGGCGGCACCGACCACGGCGCCGGTGGCCTGATGATGGCGATCGGCGGCGGCGTCAACGGCCAGCAACTCTACGGCACGGCCGCGTCGCTCAACCCGGCCGGGGGCAACCCGACGCTCGAGAACAACGGCGGCGACGTCCGATTCGAAACGGATTTCCGCTCGGTCTACGCGCGGGTGCTGGACAATTGGCTTGGCGTCAATTCCGTGCAGATACTGAATGGGAACTTCAGGAATCCGAACCTGACATTTATCTAAAATATTGCCCATTGGCCAATGTCTATTGGCTATTGCAATGGGCTATTGATCATTGATCAATGCCTTGGGCCGATGATCAATGCAATGGTCGTTGGCCATTGACCCAATGCAATGACCAATAGCCAATGATCAATGGCTCAATTCGTCATTACTTCCTTACTTCCTTGCCCTCTTCAACAACGCGAAGTCCGAGTCCGCGTCCTTCCACTGTTCGATGAGCACATCGAACTGGGCTTTCGCGCCGGCGGCATCCCCCCGTGAGGCGAGCAGCTCGCCGAGCGCGAGGCGCGTCACGGGCACGACGGGGCTCAGGCCGAAATAGCTCTGCGCTTTGATCACAATTCCATAGCTCGCGATCGCGCCGTCGGCGTCGCCGGAAGCCTGCCGGATCTGGCCGATGATCGTGTGCAGATCCTGGGCGCGGGGCACGTCATTCAGCGCCGACTCGATGAGCGCGATGCCGTCGGCCGGCTTGCCGTCGGCCGCGAGCACAAAGGCCTGGCCGACAGTCGTCGGCAGCCAGACCGCCTGGTTGTTCCTGCCTTCCTTCAGCAGCCGCGGCAGCGCGGCGCGCACCGGGGCCAGCTCGCCGAGCGAGGCGAGCGCCGACACCATCTGCGCGAGCTGCCCCGGGTTGGTCTCCCGCGCGGCGGCGGCTTTCAGCGCGGCAAGCGCCGCGCCGCGGTCAAACAGGGCGCGGACCAGCCGCTCGCTCGTCTCGATCGAGGCCACCAGATCCTGGTTGTTGGCCGCGCGGGCCTTGGCCCGCCCTTCGGCCTGCAGTGCGCTGTAGGCCTTCAGTTGACCGCGCCACAGCGCGATGCCAGCGCGCGCGCCGAGCAACTGGTCGTCCGGCACCATCTTGCGCGCTTCTTCCTCGAACTCGGCGGCGCGTGGATGGCGCCCGACGACCGCCGAGGTCCACCGCGCGACCGCGAGGCCGGGATTCGGGCGGAGCGCGAGCGCCTGCTCGGCCGCGACGTAGGCCTCGTCCGCGCGGCCGAGAAAGAGCAGGACGTAGGCCGCGTTCGAGAGCGGCAGCGGCTCGTCGGGCGCGATCGCGCTGGCGGCGCGATAGGCGAGGAGCGCCTTGTCGAACTCCGCGCGCCCGTTGTAGTAGACGCCCAGGTTGTTGTGCGAGGCGAAATCGCGCGGGTACGACGCGGTCAGCAGCTCGAGCGCCTCGCGGGCTTTGGTCTGATCCTGCAGCACCCGCGCCGCGTGGTTCCAGTTGATGTAGAGCCGCTCGTACTCGCTGACGCGATCCCGCAGCTCGTACGCCTTGAGCGCGAACGCCTTCCCGTCGTCGACGCGGCCGAGGTGGCCCGAGACCACGCCGAGCTTGGCGTAGGCCAGCGCGAAATTCGGATCCAGATCGATCGCCGGGCGGAAGAAGGGAATCGACTCCGCGTCGCTCTTCGTCGCCCTCGCGCGCACGCCGAGCCCGTACGCCCGGAGCGCCTCGAGCGACGAGGTCGTGGCGTCCGTCACCGGGACGTCGTACTTCT
>JANOGJ010000729.1:0-6206 GCA_031405995.1 Acidobacteriota bacterium | reverse complement strand
TCACCGCTTTCGCCAGGCGGGCGACGGCCGGCCTGCGCGTCCAGCGGAGGGCCGGCTGGCCGAATGGCGCCGAGAGGTCGTGCCACACGACCGGGCCCGCGGGCCACGGTCCGCCAGGGCGCGTCGCGACATGCACGTCGTGTCCGAGCCGGGCCAGTCCCTCAGCCACGGCCTGGACGTGCACCGATCCGCCGAGCGTGCCCGGCACGGTCTGGTCGAGTGCCACGTACAGAAGACGCAGGAGACGCACCTCGCCCGCTCAGCATAGCAATTAGGAGCAGCCGCCTACTCTCGACTTGCGGCCGCGGCGATGCCGATCCAGAGGAAGAAGCAGAGACGCACGTGCTCGTTGATCAAGGGATGTCCCGCGAGGCACGTCAGCGCAAAAGCGGCCAGACCGCCGAGCAGCCCCGGCCGGTCGCCGGCCGCGTCGACGGCGGCGGAGAGGCGCCGCCAGCCTGCGGCCGGAACGGCGAGGATCCACAGAAAAGCGGCCAGCGCGACGGGCCCGGATTCCGCGAGGATCTGCACGAAGTTGTTGTGCGCGTTGTCGCCGCCGGCCGCGGGCGGGTAGCGGCGTGCGAGGGCAGGCGTCACGAGCGGCGCGGAGGCGCCGGGCATCCGTCCAATGCCGACGCCCAGGACGGGTTCCGTGGCGGCCACGCGCAGGCCCAGCAGCCCCAAATCCCATCGGATAGTGACAGCCTCTGCCACAGTCGCTCGGCCGGGCCGTCCGCCCCACACCACGACGGACGCGATCGCGACGGCGCCCGCCGCGACGCCGATCCACCAGTGCCGGGGCAGCCGGCGCGCCAGCCACCAGGCCAGGACGGCGCCGGCGACGGCCGCGAGCAGCGCCGCGCGCGATCCGGAGAACCACAGCGCCAGGCCGATCGTGCCGACGGCCAGCCACGCCCATCGCTGACGGCGCGCCGCCGCCAGCCAGACGGCCGGGATCAGGAACAGCGCGGCGGCCGATCCGGCCGCGTTGAGGTCCGGATAGAACGGGCTGAATCGGTACTCACGCACGAGCCAGGCGAACGCGCCCAGCGGATCGGCGGAGCGGATCATCACGTCCGCGACGCGGTTGACGGCGAACGCCGCGGCGGCGCCGCCGCCGGCGATCGCCATCCGCACGACGGGCTCGATCCAGGCGGGGTGACGGCGGGCCAGCCGCTCGACGAGCACGGCGAGCGCCAGCGCCTCGATCCAGCTCACGGCGAGATGCAGGTCGCGAAACCCGCGGGCATCGACGACGTACTCGCGGGTGAGGTGCCTCCAGATCGGCGCGTCGGCCGCGACGAGCGTCGCGCATCCGGCCGCCACGACGGCGGCAAACACCCAGGCCGGCGCCGCGAGCCGGCTCCGCACCGGTCCCCGTTCGAACGCCAGCCTGGCGAAGCCGGCGACGAGGAACGGCAGGACCAGCGCTTCGGCGGCGGCCGGGCCGATCTGGGCGCCTGAGGCCGCGCCGAGGGCCGGCGCCATGGGCAGCAGGCCCGCGGCAAGGCAGAGGCCGACGGCCGGACGAGCGGCGGTCACGGCCAGGACCGCGGCGCCCACGATTTTCAGCAGGAGCGGGACGTCCGGCTCGCGCAAGATGGACGAGAGCGGCAGCGCGAACGCGGCCATGAGCAGGCCGTCGAACGCGCGTCGGAGGATCACGCGCGAGCCTCGGTTCGGCGGCCCGCGGCCACCTGGGCCGGCGCCTGGCTCTTCCGAAGCAGGGCGAAGAACGGCCCTGACCGGATGCGGCCGAAGAGCAGCACGTCCAGTTTCATGATCGCGGAGAGCGCGACGAGGACGCCGTACGTCACGCCGCGGCGTCGCACGCGCGCCTTGGCGGCCGCGCGGGTCCGGCGCGCGGCGTCGGCGTCCGGCGCGGCGGATCCTGCCGCTTCGCGCCGGGTCAGGATCCGCTCGGCGATGCGGACGATCACATTCTCGATGAACGCGCCGACGACCGGCGTGTAGTACGTCACCCGTTCGACGCGAAACCCGCACGAGGCGACCACCCGTGCGAGGTCGTCGTGATCGGCGATCGGGTTGACGTGATCCGACTTGCGCAGCCGTTCCTGTCGCAGGTCGATGAGGCCGAGCCGCTCGCAGAACCGCGCCAGTCCGTTCGCGGCCCGCACGCCAATCGCCGGCCAGCCGTTCTTCCGGACGTGGGTGTAGACGAAGAGCGCGCCGTCGCCGGCGAGCACGCGGTTCGCTTCCCGCAGCATGTCCTCGAGCGCGGGGCGTGAGAGGTGCTCGAGCACGTCGAGCGACCACGCTTTCGTGAACGCGCCGTCGCGAATCGGCAATCGCCGGAGATCGGCCAGCATCAGGTCGAAGCGCTCCGTGGCTTCGCGCGCGAAGTACGGCGCGATGTCCGCGCCCGTCAACCGCGCGCCGCTCCCGGCGCTCCAGGCGAGCGTTCGCCCGCTGCCGCAGCCCAGGTCGAGCGCGCGGTCGCCCGGAGCGAGCGCGAGAAACCTGGCCAGCATGTCGTGCCGGATCTTCGAGCCGAGGAGCGGCGGCGCGATGGTCTCATGGCGCGCGTCCTGATGGAGCGCGGCGTCGAGGTACTTCGTCTGTTCGCTGAAGGCTTCGCGCGGCCGAAGGTCCAGGATGCCGCCGGCGGTGTCGAACCGCCGGTTGCAGCCCGCACAGCGCGCGAGGTCGGGCGGCACGGGCGCGATCGCGCCCCCGCAGTCCGGGCACTGGACGATCTCGAAGAGCGCGGGCGAAATCACGATGCCGCCGCCGCGTGGAGCGGGCCCTCGAGGCGCGCCGCGCGCGCCTCCCAGGTGTAGGACGCGGACAGCGCGTTCGCCGCCGCGCCCAGCCGCGCCGCCAACGCGCGATCGCGGCTGAGGAGTGTCAGCGCGTCGGCCAGAGCCCGGGGCTCGCCCGGCGGGACGAGCAGCGCCGTCTCGCCGTGTGTCAGGACTTCCCGGATCGCGGGCGAATCCGACGCGACAATCGGCCGGCCGAGCGCGAGGTACTCGAAGAGCTTGAGTGGCGACGTGTAGCGTTCCGAGATCGCGGTGGCGGTGTTCGGCAGGACCAGCGTGGTCGCCGCGGCCAGCGCGCCGGGGACGTCCCCGGGCCGCACCAGGCCCGCGACCTCGACGCGCGACTCGAGATCAAGCTCCCGGATGAGCCCCGCGATTCGATCGCGATCCGCCTCCTGCGGATGTCCGCCGACGATCACACCGCGGATCGACGGCGCCAGCGACAGGGCTCGCACGAGTACGTCCACGCCCTTCCACGGATACAGATGCCCGGCGTAGCCGGCCGTCGGCGCCTGATCAGGTCGCAGCGGCGGGAATTCCGGCCGCGCTCGCGCGCCATCCCGCACCACGTAGACGCCAGGTCGCGAGCCGTACCGCTGCTTGAGATCGTTCGCGAGCGCTTGCGTGATCGCGACGATGGCCCCCGCGTGCGTCCACACACGCCGTTCCCGGCGGTCCAACCGGCGGAGTTTGCGCGGCGACGCCGGGCGATCCGGCGTGCCCAGCAGCCGCGGCATCTCCTCGGCGACGACCGACGACACCCCGTGTGATTCGTACACCACCTTGGGCCGGCGGATCATCGGCACCTGCAGCAGCAGCGCGGCCAGGCCGAGGTCGCGGGTGTAGACCACGGCGCCGCGATTCGCGCGCGCGAGCGCCAACGCCGTCAGCAGAAAGCGCACGCGCCTGGCGCGCGGTCCGCCCGTGGCCGGCACCGCCGTGACGTGGAGGTTCAGCCTCGGCGTCTCGTCGTAGAAGACAAAAGGATCCCGGGCGATCGGAGACGAATCCGGACGCACGACGAGTGTGACCTGATGGCCGCGCTGCGCGAGCGCACAGCACGTCGCCATCGTCTGCGCGCCGTTGGCGCGTTCGATGGGGAAGCGGGTGTCGGCGAAGCAGAGGACGGTCACTGGCGCGGGAGGCGGTAGAAGGATCCGCGGTCGGTGACGTAGCGATACGCGAGACCCGGCAGCTCGCGCGGCAGGACGAGGAAGGTTTGCCGCGCGTTCTCGCCGAGCGTCAGGCGCTGCCGGTCCATGCGGTGCAGTCCGAATTGTGCCATCAGGCCGATGTTCCACCAGAGGCCCAGCCCGACGAGCGTGACGAGTGCGGCCCGAACGGCGGTACGGCCGGACGAGGCAGCGAACACGGCGGCGAGGCCCAGCGTGAGCAACGGTGTCAGGGCCACGAAACGGCGCTGGCCGAACGAACCGGCGACCGTCCACGATTCGACGACGCCCGACATGTACACCTGGGCCGCCACCATCACGAGCGCGCACAGGCCGATCCAGCGCGCATCGCGGCGCCCAAGCGGCGAGCGGCGAAGCGCCAGCAGCCCAAGGCCAGCGATCGCGATGGCCGAGAGGGGCGTCCACGCGAACAACCCGTGCTCCGCGTCGAAGAGCACGCTGAACGCGTGGGGCGAGGTCCACGTCAGCTTGCGCAGGACCAGGTCCGTCTGGCTCGGGCTTCCGTTCAGCGCGTTGTAGGCGAGGAGCTGAGGCGCGTACGTGAGCAGGAAGGTTCCCGCTCCGATGGCAGCGAGAGTGGCGGCTCCGACGAGCAGCCTCCGCCGCTGCGCGCCGGTGACCGACGCCTGTGTGCGCCAGACGGCGCGGAGGTAGTCGAGTGCCGGCCCGATGAGGAACAGGACGTCCTGCTCTCGGACCATGGCCATCAGGGCGCCAAGCACGGCCAGGCCGGCCACGCCGCGCGGGGCCCACCCCTCGCGCACACGAAGCCAGGTCCAGAGAAACAGGGACACGGCGAAGGCCGAGGTGGCGTGCGAGAACGGCGGCGTGATGTAGATGTAGTACACGAGCGGCGTGCCGATCGAGACGGCCAGCGCGGCCGCCGTCCCTCGCCCGAGTACGCGGCGCGCGATGTCAGCCGAGAGCAAAACGGCGAGAAAGCCGTAGATGGCCGATCCGTAGGCCACAGCCGAGATGTAGGGCTGGCTCAGGCCGTTGGCGGGCGCGCCGGTCGCGAGCGCGACCAGGTGCCCTGCGGCATAGAACGGCGCCCACAGCACCGCGCAACCGACGGGCGCGAAGTTCGGGCGGCGCCCGTTCTCGTTCACACCTTCGAGAAATGTCGCCGCAAACAGCGAATCGCGCGCCCCGCCCGCGTCGTAGAAATAGCGGTATTCGTTTTCGAAATCGACGTCCCGGTCGAATGTCCACGACCGCAGCCACGAGAAGAACTGGACCTCATCCGAGGCGTAGATGCGGGTGGTGACGAGAGGCAAGGACAGGACGAACAGCAGGACCAGAATCCACTTCGAACTTCGAAGTTCGAACTTCAGACTCAAATCCTCAGACCCCCAGCGCGCGCGCAATCATCGCCTGCGCCACCTGCGCGCCGTTGAAGCAGGCATGGTTGACCATGCCCATCACGGCCGAGCGGCGCCGGACGTAGAGGACGCCCCAGAACAGGCCCAGGAGGCCGATCGCGGCCGCGACGTCGTAGCCCTGGTCCACATGGAGGAGGCCGAAGGCGATGCTGAACAGGGCCAGGCCCTGGCGGATGCCGCCGAGGTGGAATCGGCGTCCACCCACCACGAAGTAGAAATGGCAGTGGTCGGCCCGGTGGAGGATGAAGGCGCGCTGCAGTTCCTCCCGCACGCCGCCGGCGAGCACCACGACGACGAAGAAGATGGCCGCGTCGAAGGGCGTGCGCATGAAGGCGTCCAGGGGGCTTTGTTGGACGTTCTGCATCCAGGGCGCGACGAGGCGAAAGAGCAGGACGAGGCCCGTGACGGCCGCGAACGCGACGGGCACCAGCAGGAGGCCGCCCACGATCTCGCCGAGGAGCTTGCGGCGGCCGAGGAACACGTCGCGCGATTCCTCGCCGCTCATGATGAGGAACACGCGGATCAGGATCGCGACGAGCGCCGTATCGACGAGCATCAGGGTCGCGAGAAATTCGAGGGAAATATTCAGGCTGTTCTGGTTTTCGAAGGGCTCGATGCCGAACCCCAGCCAGAGCAGGATGAAGACGACGACCTGCGTCGGGATCCCACAGACGAGGATCGCCTGGAGGATCGCGAACCAGCGCGGCAGGCGCCAGGTGCGAGGGAGTGCGAGTGCGGGCGTGGACGGCTGGTGGGGAACCGCGGCCGGGGAGTGGTCCACTGGAGCCACTTTATCAGGCCACCGGCGCAGAGAGTCCGGAGGCAAAATAGGGCACCTGCAGAAACTA
>JANOGJ010000434.1:0-3678 GCA_031405995.1 Acidobacteriota bacterium | reverse complement strand
CGCAGCCAGGCAGCAGGGAGGCCTCGGGGTGCTCACCATGTTCTGGGAGTCCGGTGGGCACCCACCGGGCGCGTACATGACGCCGCACTTCGACTTTCACTTCTACTCCATTCCGCTTTCCGACGTGAAGGCGATCGACTGCAGGGACGAGAGCAAGCCGGCCGCCCTGCCGGCTGCGTTCGGCCTGCCCGATATTCCGCTGCCA
The DNA here is from genome assembly GCA_031405995.1 of Acidobacteriota bacterium. Lineage (GTDB taxonomy): Bacteria > Acidobacteriota > Vicinamibacteria > Vicinamibacterales > SCN-69-37 > JANOGJ01. The sequence goes on along the minus strand of JANOGJ010000434.1, from coordinate 3,473 downwards.
CCGCATATGGCCCAGTTGACGGGCGTGCCCACGCTGGTCGGCCTCTGTGTTCCGACGATGGGAATGCACGCGGTACTCGCGAGCGAGATCGAGCGCAAGGACGCGTTCGACGGCACGATGGTGGTCGGGTACTACAAAGGCAAGCCGATCTTCATCGAGCCGATGGTGGCGAAGGCGATGCTCATGAAGAAGGCGTCGTTCGACCTCCCGATTCCGGAGGTCCCTGGGCTCACCGGTCCGCACCCGACCAAGTTCCGCGCCGAGTACGACGTAGCGCAGCAAGCGTATCGGTTTACGTTCTCCGGATTCGTCCCCGCGAGCTGAGTGGCCGAGGTAGCTGAGGCGCGAGCCCGGTGCGTCAGCGCGCCGCGAGCCCTTCCGTCAATTCAATCCGCGTCCCCGCGGGATCGATGATGAACGCGATCTTCAGCCCGATGGCCGGCACGTCCCGGAACGGGACGTCGAAGGTGACCCCGTCGGCAGCGAGCTTTTTGCAGAACGCCTCCAGGTCCTTCACCTCGAAACCGATGTGATCGAGTGACCGGCCCTTCGTCGCGGCCTGCGGCGTGGCCACTTTGCGAAAACTGAACGCGATACCGGGCACGCCGGCGGCGTTCGCATTCGCCGGTGTTGGCATCGCCGCGCCGAAGTGCTTCACGTACCAGGCCCGGAGCGCGTCCGGATCGGTCGCGTAGAAGTGCACGTGAAAATGCTCCAGCGGGACGCTGATCGTGGGGGCGGCGTAGAACTCGACCTTCACCTTGTCCGGAAAGATCGCCACGATCTCCACCGCATCATCGCGCGTGAGGGGAATCCCAGCGGCCTTCAGTTTCGCTCCAATTGCCGGAAGGTCCTTTGCGCGAAACGCAAAATGGTCGAGCGTGGACCCTTCCGAACCCTCGGCGGGCTCCGCTTTCCCCAGGATTAGAAAGATTCCGGGTAACTTCAGGAGCTCAAGCGCGCGGCTCCTCACGACCTGCGCGCCGAGGACGTCGACCCAGATCTTCTTATGGGCCTCCGGGTCCCGCACCATCATGTGCATGTGCCCGGCGGACACGCCCGCGGCGTTGGGAGCAGGCAGCTGCGCTCGAACGGGCGCGGCCGAAATCAACAGCAGGGTGAGAAGGGCGAGCCGACGGCGCATGCGTGTCCTCCTGGGAGCCCGCAGCTTACCACCGGCCGCCTACGCGCTACGCACTTCGGCGCGCCAAGGCTGGATTCGGAGCCGCCTCAACGGGATCTCACGCAATGCTCACGCCCCGGTGAGGACCTCGCGCGCTTCCAGAGACGATACTCTGGCACGTGAGGTCGTCATGAAGAGCGTGCTGAGAGTGACGGCGCCAGTGGCCGTTAGCGCACCTTCCCAACGCCATCGCGCGGCCGTACGCGCGCGCCTGCTCCGATCGGACCACGTGCGCGCCGGGTCCGACAGCATCACCTGGAAGGTCAACCGCGAGATGATCGTCGTCGCGGGCTGGGGCCGTGCCATCCTGCTCCAGCTGGCGCATCCCGCAGTTGCCGCCGGCGTGCACCACCACAGCTCCATCCGCGGCCTTCGATCCCGCTTCCGGCGGCTGCGCTCGACCGTTGGCGCGATGCAGTCGCTCACGTTCGGCGATACGGAGCAGATGATCACGGCCGCCGCCGGCATCAACACGATTCACGACCGGGTGCGCGGCGAGGCCTACTCCGCTCACGATCCTGACCTGCAGCGGTGGGTGCACGCCACGCTGCTCGAGTCGGTTCCGCTCACCTACGAGCTGCTCGTCGGACCCCTGACCCTTTGTGAGCGGGATCGGTACTGCTCGGAGGCGGCGATCATGGAGCCGCTGCTGGGGATGCCGCCGGGATGGCTTCCGCGAGATTCGGCGCAGCTCGACACCTACATCGGCGAGATGCTGGCGGGCGGCAGCATCGTCGTGACCGACACCAGCCGGGCGCTCGCACGAGCGCTGCTGTACCCGCCGCAGTGGCACGTGGCCTGGCCGGCGTTTCGGGCGATGCAGCTGCTCACGATCGGATCGCTTCCGCCATCGATCCGCCGGGCGTACGGGTTCGAGTGGCGCACGCGCGATGTGCGGGCGTTCGCGCGCTGGACGGCGCTGGTCCGAACGTCGCGGCGGCTGCTTCCGCCGCTCGCACGCGAGTGGCCGATGGCGAGGAACGTGCGCAGTTGAAACATGTCGAAGAGTCATAAGGAGGCCTGGACCACGCTGATCGTCCTGGCCGTCGGTCTGCCTGTCGCAGCGGTGGTGGCCTTTGTTACGTTCATCTCCAACACGAAGCCCCTGCACCCGGACCCGCAGGACGTGAAATCCGTGACGCGTTCGGCCCCGTCGCCCAGGTGGGCCGACGCGGTGAAGCAGGGACGGCAGATCGTCCGTGCGAATCTCACAGAGCAGAACCTGCCAGGACTTTCGGTAGCGGCCGCTGTTGGTCAAGACATTGTCTGGACCGAAGGCTTCGGCTGGGCGGATCTCGAGAAGCGGGTGCCCGTCGCGCCAGAGATGCGGTTCAGGATCGGGCACGCGTCCAAGGCGCTCACCTCGGCGGCGGTCGGACTGCTGCTGGAGAAACGCCGGCTGCACCTCGACGTCGAGATTCAGACCTACGTGCCCGCGTTCCCCAGGAAACAGTGGCCCGTCACGCTGCGCCAATTGATGGGACACGTGGCGGGCGTCCGCCACTACAGAGATACCGAATGGGGTGACAAACCCTCCGTGCACTGCGAGCGGGCGTCGGAAGGGTTGCAGAGTTTTGCGAACGATCCGCTGCTGTTCGAGCCGGAGACGCAATACCGCTATTCAACCTACGGCTGGGTCCTGGTCAGCGCGGCCGTCGAAGCCGCGGCGAACGAGCCGTTCTCTGCGTTCATGCGCGCGCAGATCTTCGAACCGCTGGGCATGGCCGGTACCACGTACGACTCTCCGAAAGCACACATCCCGGATCGAGCGACCTCCTACTACCGGTACCTCGAGCGCGAGCGGACGACCAATGTCGATTACTCCTGTTTCGCGGGCGCCGGCGCATTCCTCTCGACCCCGTCCGACCTCGTGCGGTTCGGGATGGCGTTGACCCGAGGCACGTTTCTGCAGCCCGCCACCGTCAGCATGCTCCAGACACGACAGCAGCTGACTTCCGGCGAGGACACCGACTACGGCCTCGGCTGGATGCTCGACACCGTTGAGCTGGCGGGCGAACCCACGCGGCTGGCGAGCCATGCGAGCCGAACCATCGAGGGTGCTTCCACGTCGTTGTTGACGTTTCCCGAACGCGGGCTCGTCGTCGCCGTGATGGCCAACATTTCGTTCGCGGACACGAAGTCGATTGCGCTGAACGTCGCGCAGGCGTTCGCGGAACAGAGGAAAAGTCCGGCACGCAAGTAATCGCCGACCTGGAACCGCGGGCCCCGCTGGAACACCTTGACATACTGTGCGTATCTATGTAGTGTATGTCACATGCTACGGTGTCAG
>JANOGJ010000427.1:0-3874 GCA_031405995.1 Acidobacteriota bacterium | reverse complement strand
GATTCGCAGCCGCCGAGGAACGTGTCCCATGGAGGACCGCCGCGCCCGCCGCCCCCGCGTCCGCCGCCACCACCGCCGCCGCGCGCGCCCGGTGCCGCCGCAGCTGGAGGCGGCGCCGCGCCGGCCAGCCGGCCATTGCCCGTCTGCTCGGGACCCGTGCTCGGCCCGCGCATCGTGCCGTCGTCCTGGCGGTTGCTGTAGATCCAGTAGGGCACGCGGTTGTCCACCGCCACGTGGTACATCTGCCCGTTCGGAATCCGCACGCCGGTCTGCCCTTGCGCTGTGAAAATCGTCGCGCCGCCGTCGTCGGTCAGGATGTACCGGCGGCCGTCCTTCGGGTCCATCCAAATGTCGTGGCAATCGCCGCAGCCGCCCGATCCGGGGAACGTCACGCCGCCATCGGTGGACCGATGGAAGCTGGAGTTCGACACCAGCACGTCGTTCTCGTTCTGGGGGTGGACCGCCAGATGAATGTAGTAGCCCGCCCGTCCAATGAGCGATCGATCCCAGTTCACGACCTTGAACGTCGCCCCGGCGTCGTCGGACCGCCAGACGGACCCCTGGTCGGCGGTCTGGATGAGCGCGTACATGCGCTTCGAATTCGAGGGCGCGATCTCGACGTCGACCTTGCCCATCGGGCCGCGCGGCATGCCGGCTTCGACCCGCGCCCACTTGGCGCCGCCGTCGCGCGTGATGTACACGCCGCTGCCGGGTCCGCCGCTGTACTGCTGCCACGTGCGCTGCACGAGCTGCCAGGCCCCGGCGATGAGCGTGTTCGGATCGTTCGCGTCCATCGACAGGCCCGAGCAGCCCGTGTCGGCGTTCACGAACAGCGACCGCGCCCACGTCTGTCCGCCATCGGTCGTCTTGAAGACGCCGCGTTCCTGTTGTGGGCCCGTGCCGCGGCCCACCGCGCAGACATAGACAATGTTCGGATCGGTCGGGTGCACTTCGATGGCGCCGATGCGGCCGGTCTCGCCGAGCCCCATGTTCTTCCACGTCTTGCCCGCATCGCTGGACTTGTAGACGCCGTCGCCCATCACGTCGCTCGGCCGGATGACGCACGCTTCGCCGGTGCCGGCCCAGACAATGTTGGGATCCGACGGCGTGATGGCCAGCGCGCCGATCGCCGCCGCGGTCATGTCATCCGAGATGGGCGCGAACGTCGCGCCGCTGTCGGTGGACTTCCACACGCCGCCAGACGCGGAGCCCAGGTAGTAGGTCGTGAGGTCGCCTGGCACGCCGGCCGCGGCGATGATGCGCCCCGCCGGCGCCGGGCCCATGTAACGGAACCGCAGGGGGTCCACGGTCTGCGCTTGCGGCGCGCCGCCGCCGCCGCCGCCGCGTCCTTGTTCCAGGTTTGCTTCCTGGAGTGGATCCCGAGTGTCTGGCCCGCCCCCGCTCGCGGGACCGATCGCGGTGGCGCCGCCTCCCACCCACACGCTCGCCGCCAGGATCGCCGCAGAGAGCAGACCGCGCATAACTCGTTCCTCCGGACCGGATTCTAGATCGATTCGTCCCCGGGGTCTGAAGACCCCGGGCTCCATTTGCTGGTGGAGGCCGGGTCTTTAGACCCGGCGTGTCAGAATGACGTGAGAACCCGTGCCTGACCCTACTCGCCCCCTCTATCCCGATCCCGTGCTCGTCGTCGAAGACGACGCGGCCCAGCGGGTTGGCCTGCAGCAGCTTTTGAAGAGCTGGGGCTTCGACGTCGACGCCGCCGCGAACGGCGAGGAGGCGCTCGTGCGCGCCGCGACCGTGCGTCCGTCGATCGTGCTCACCGATCTCGTGATGCCGAAGATCGGCGGCCTTGATTTGCTGAAGGCGCTCCGCCAGCAGTACGACGCCGACGTGACTGTGGTCCTCCTCACCGCGCAGGGCACGGTCGAGACGGCCGTCGAAGCGATCAAACACGGCGCGTACGATTACCTCACGAAGCCCGTCGACCCGCAGCGCCTCAAGATCCTGCTCGATCAAATCGTCCAGCGGAACGACACGCTGCGCGAAGTGCGCGCGCTCCGCCGCCAGCTCCAGGAACGCGGCACGTTCGGACGCCTCATCGGCTCGAGCCTGGAGATGCGGAAGATCTACCACGTGATCGAGCAGGCGGCGCCGACCGCCGCGTCCGTGCTGGTCAGCGGCGAGTCGGGCACGGGCAAGGAACTGGTGGCGCAGACGATTCACCAGCTCAGCCCGCGCGTCTCGCAGCCGTTCGTGCCGCTCAATTGCGCGGCGATTCCCGACACGCTGCTCGAATCCGAGCTGTTCGGCCACGAGAAGGGCGCCTTCACCGGCGCCATCGCGCGGCGGCAGGGCTGCTTCGAACTGGCCCACCGGGGAACACTGTTCCTCGATGAAATTGCCGAGATGACGCCGACGACACAGGCCAAGCTCCTGCGTGTGCTGCAGGAGCGGTCGTTCCGCACGCTCGGCGGCAACCGCGAACAGGCCGTGGACATCCGCGTCATCGCGGCGACCAACGTGGATCCGGTCGAGGCCGTCCAGCAGGGCAAACTCCGCGAGGACCTCTACTACCGCCTGAACGTGTTCGCGATCCGCCTGCCGCCCCTGCGGGATCGGAAGGACGACATCCCGCTGCTCGCCCACGCGTTCATCAAGGAGTTCAACACGCGGAACAACCGGGTGGTCGCCGGCATCTCCGATGAGGCGATGCGCCTGCTCGAGCGCTACGACTGGCCGGGGAACGTTCGGGAACTGCGCAACGTGATGGAGCGGGCGACCATCGTGGCCAGGGGCGCGCTGCTCGCGCCGCCGGATCTGCCGCCGCTGGCCGGCCCGGCCCAGTCCCAGCGCGCCGCGACGGGCAACGGCCTGGCGCCGGGCACGACCGTCGACGAGGCCGAGCGCCAGCTCATCGAGATCACGCTGCAGCACACGAGCAACAACAAGACGCGCGCCGCCGAGATGCTGGGCATCAGCTTGAAGACGCTGCACAACAAGCTCAACCGGATGAAATCCGAGCAGGTCGAATAGCACGCCCGGCATGCCATGCGCCTGAGCATCAAGACCAAACAGGTCGCCGGCGTCACCGCCATCGTCGGCCTCGCGGTGCTCGTGCTGAGCGGCTGGTACCTGGTCTCGCTGGCGCAGGTGCTCTTCGCCGAGAGCCGCGTGCGCGCCGACCTCATCGCGAAGACGGCGTACCAGCAGGCGTTCAACGTCCTGGAACGCTTGCCGCCGGGCGCCGATCCCAACCTCGCCCTCCGCAACGACCCCGGGCTCCGGTCGATCCTCGAGTCCCGGGTCTACGCGGCGGACCTGCTCTACGCCGCGATCGTCGATCCCAAGGGCGTGATCGTCATGCACAACGACGTCACGCTCACGAACCAGTCGCTCGAGCCGGCCGGCGATCTGGCGGCGCTCCTGGACACGGGCTCGACCCTCGAACAACTCCGCACGATCTTCACCACCGGCGGCCGCAAGCTTGAAGTGCGGCACGCGCTGCGCTTCGGCACGGAAGATCTGGGATCCCTGCGGGTGGGCGTGTCCACGCTCCTCCTGCGGGGTGACTTCGAGAACCGGCTCACCACACCGCTCCTGACCACGCTGGCGGTCCTCGTGGGCGCCAGCCTGCTGGCCATGTTGCTCGCGCAGATCGCCCTTCGGCCGATTCACGTCATCCGCGGCGGGCTGGCCCGGCTGGGCCGCGGCGAGACCGACGTCAACGTGGACCTGCCGCGCGACGACGACCTCGACGAGCTCGGGGACTCGTTCAAGCAGGTCACGGCCCGGCTGGCCGCCGGACGCACGGAACTCGCCGGCCAGAAGGCGACACTCGAGTCGGTCGTCGATCAGCTGGAGGACGCTGTCGCCCTCTTCGCGCCGGACGGCACGCTCCTCTTCGCGAACCCGG
>JANOGJ010000425.1:0-2233 GCA_031405995.1 Acidobacteriota bacterium | reverse complement strand
CGCCATCCTCGCCGCCCCGGCCAGGGTCACGCCGAGGCACGCGGTCGCGACCGCCACCATTCCGGTGCCGCCCGCTGTACGCACGGCAACATCCTAACAGTTTGACAGTCCGCCTGCGACGCGACACGCAACCTGGAAAGCACCCGAACTTAATCAGGTTCTAGAAATGCTGATACGCACCCTGGAGCGGTTCCCGACCCTCGCCGCGCTCGAGCCACGCACCGGCGTCCCGGGTCAGAAGCCCAACGCGCGTGCACGAGACTCCGCCCGAACGTCCGACGGCCGCATGAAACGCGCGCCGGCGCCTGGGCGGCACGGCGAAGAGCAGCTCGTAGTCCTCGCCCCCGGCGATCGCGGACCCGACCGGATCCTGCCCGGCGCCCACAAACCACGCGCGGGCGCCGTCGTGCACTGGAATGGCATCGGCGTCGAGGACGACGCCCACGCCGCAGGCCTCAGCCAGTTGCGCGGCGGCTTCGGCCAGGCCGTCGGACAGGTCGATGGCGGCCGACGCCGCTCGGCCGGACGCGACCAGCCGGCCGCAGCGTACGCGCGCCGTCGGCCGCTCGTAGCGGTCCACGCAGTCGCGCGCGGCGAGGTCGAGCGTGTGGCGATCGACTCCGGCCTCGAGCATGGCGAGTCCGGCGGCGGCGCCGCCCACCGATCCCGTGACGTAGAGTTCGTCGCCCGCGCGGCCGCCGCCGCGCCGAAGCAGGCGGCGGCGCCGGACGGAACCGAGCGCGGTGACGTCGATCACCAGGGGACCGGACGACCGCGCGAGGTTGCCGCCGATGAGCGTCGCGCGCTCGGCCGCGGCCGCCGACACGACGCCGTCGAGGAGGTCGTCGAAATCAGCGAGCGGCAGGGACGCCGGCAGCGCCAGGCTGAGCAGGATCGCGCGCGGCGTGGCGCCCATCGCCGCGAGGTCGCTGAAGTTCACGGCGACGGCCTTCTGCCCGATTGCGCGCGCGCCGGTCCAGGCGCGCCGGAAGTGCACGTCTTCGACGAGGCTGTCGGTGGTGAGGACGTCGAGCTCGCCGCGTTCGGGCGCGATGACCGCGGCATCGTCGCCGATGCCGACGAGGACGCAGGCGGGAGGGGGACCCACGCGCGCCCGGAGCCGTTGGATGAGCGCGCGCTCGCCCGTCGTGTCGATGGTCAAAAAGATCCCCGCTTTGCCGTGTGGGGAGTTCGCATGAACCTGCTAAGACAGGTGGAGCCGCTATGTAAGCCGCGCTTCAGGCTTCCTCACCACGGAGGCATGCACACCACGCAGCATCGCAGCTCACTTTGTTGAAACATCGGCTCAAGCGACACTCCAAAAACCATCACGAACAAAGCAGGGCGATTCATAGTAACCGCGAATTGGCCATTTGCAAATTGGCTATTGGTCAATGCATTGGTCATTGGTTAATGGCCCAATGCAATGGCCAATAGCCAATGCCCAATGGCCAATGTCTAGCCCGTGGCGCGCCGAGCTTCCTTGAGCACCTGGTCGACCATCCGCTCGATGTCGGCGGCGCGGGCGAGCAGGCGCCCCTCCGTGCCGCCGCTGGCGGTGCGCGCGCGGAAGAGCTCGTCGGCGATATTGAGGGCGGCGATGATGGCGACGCGCAGCGGGTCGCTGGTCTCGAGCTCACGGGCGGCGAGCTTCATCTTGTCGTCGAGGTAGCTGGCGATATCGCCGATGTACTGGGCGTCGAGCTCGCTGCGGATGGCGTAGCGCTGTCCGTGGATGTCGACGTGGATGGTCTGCTGGGGCGCCATCGACGCGTCAGAGATTCAACTTGTCGATTTGCGTGATCATCTGCGCGACCCGCGCGCGAATGAGTTCCCGTTCCTCGCGAAGGGTCGCGGCTTCCGCCGACGCGCCCGAGGCCTCCCCCAGCCGCGACCGGACCGCGTCCAGCTCGCGCTGGAGGCGCGTCGCGTCGTCCACGGCGCGGGCGCGCTCGCCGCGCAGCGTCTCGATCATCGTCACCAGCTGGCGGACCTTCTCCTCGAGCCGATCGATGGAATGCAGTTCGGGGGCGTCGGACGAAGCAGCGGCGGAACGGGCCATCGACGGATTCCTTTCGTTCGTTCGATCGACTGCGCCTACTGACCCCGGAGCCTGGCGCCGTGCGCGCGTTCGAGCGCCGCCACCAGTCCGTCGACGGCGCGCTGGACTTCGGTGTCCGTCAGCGTGCGGTGCGCGTCGCGGAACGTCAGGCGCAATGAGAGGCTCACCTGG
>JANOGJ010000636.1:0-1674 GCA_031405995.1 Acidobacteriota bacterium | reverse complement strand
CGGATGCACACCCTTCGCACCGAACTCGCCGGGCGTTCGTCGTCCGCTCTGGTCGTCCAGCGCCATCACGCCGGGCTCCACAGGGAACTCCGCGCCCTCCGTACCCTCCGCCCCTCCGTGCGAACTGATCGGGTTCTTATGCGGCGCGCTTGGCGCGCCGATGCCGGACGAACTCCACGGCGACTGGAATCATCGACACCGCGACGATGCCGATCGTCACGAGGGGGAAGTTGTCGCGCACGAACGGGATCTGCCCGAAGAGCAGACCGGCGCCGACGCAGATGCCGACCCAGGCGGCCGCCCCGACGACGTTGTAGAAGACGAACGACGCCGACGACATCTTCGCGGCGCCCGCCACGAACGGCACGAAGGTCCGCACGATCGGCACGAACCGGCCGAGCACCAGCGCCCGGCCGCCGTACCGTTCGAAGAACTGGTGCGCGCGCTCCAGATGCTGCCGGTTGAGCAGGCGATGCCAGCGCCCCGTGCCGTCCGTCCAATGAAAGACTCTCGGTCCAATCGCGCGGCCAATCGCGTAGTTCACCGCGTTGCCCGAAAACGCCGCGGCAAAAAGTAAAAGCATGGTCAGCACCGGGCTGAGCGCGCCCGTTGCGGCGATCGCGCCGGCGGCAAAGAGCAGCGAGTCCCCGGGGAGGAACGGCGTCACCACGAACCCGGTTTCCGCGAAGATGATGAAGAAGAGCAGGCCGTACACCCATCCGGCCCCGTAGGCCTCGACGAAGCCCGTGAGGTAGCGATCGAAGTGAAGAACGAAGTCGATCGGGTTGATCAGCGCTACTTGCCGGCCGGCGCCGCGGGGGCGGGCTTGGCATCCTTGATGATGACGAGCGTCTCGCCGGGCCGGATGAGGTTGAGGTCGCGGCGCGCCGCTTCTTCGAGCGCCGCCGGATCCTCATTGATGCGCTGGATCTGCTGCTGGAGCCGAGCGTTCTCGGTCCGCACGCGTTCGAGAGACTCGAGGACCGACGCGTACTCGCGGCTGGCGCGCCACGTCGCCAGGTACCCGTTGTCGCCGACCAAGGCGTTAACCAGCAGCACGAACGCGCCGCAACAGAGCGCATAGGTGAGCATCTGGCGGCGCCGCGCGCGGGTGTCCTGAGCGGAGCGCGGCCGGGGCATGACGGGCACTTTTGTATCAGGTTTTCGGCACCTGTACAAGGACAAAATAGGGGCGTATGAGCGATTTCGTCCTGGCCCTGACCACGCTGCCCGCCGACTTCGACGCCACCGAGCTCGCCAACGACCTCGACGGCGCTGGACTGGCCGCGTGCGTGAACGTGCTGCCCGCCGTCACCTCGGTCTACACCTGGAAGGGCGTGCCGCAGGTGGACCGCGAGCAGCAGCTCTTCATCAAGACGACCTCGGACCGCGTCGATGCGCTCTGGGAAGTGCTCCGCACCCGCCACCCCTACGACATCCCCGAGTTCATCGTCCTCCCCGTCGTCGGCGGGAGCGAGGAGTACACCCGGTGGGTGGAGGAGAGCGTGGGACCGAAGAAAGAAAGCTAGGCCAGCGCCTGGTTCAGATCCGCCTTGAGGTCTTCGATATCTTCTATTCCGGCGGAGATCCGGATCATCGAGTCCGTCAGGCCTATCGCCTTGCGGCGATCGGGAGGGACCGAGGCATGCGTCATTGAGGCCGGATGACAGACGA
>JANOGJ010000605.1:0-15845 GCA_031405995.1 Acidobacteriota bacterium | reverse complement strand
CGCATGTCGATCTCGCCGGGGTGCTTGATGGCCTCGAGAATCGCCTTTTTGGTGATCTCGTTGAACATCAGGCGGTGGACCTTCTTCTTTTTCCCGCCGAGCTCCTCCGACAGATGCCAGCCAATGGCCTCGCCCTCCCGGTCAGGGTCGGTCGCGATGTAGATGTCGGTGGCGAGCTTGGCGGCTTCCTTCAGCTCCTTGACCACCTTCTCGCGGCTGGGAATCACGACGTACTCGGGTTCGAACTTGGAGTCGACGTTCACGCCGAGCTTGCTCTTCGGCAGGTCCCGGACGTGGCCCATCGACGCGATCACCTTGAAGTCGCGTCCGAGGTACTTATTGATGGTCTTGGCTTTGGCGGGCGATTCGACCACGACCAGCGATTTGGCCATTAACATCCTTTGCTACGGCGCGGCTCAACCCTCCACCCGCGTCCTGCAAGTACGATTCATAGCAGACGTGTCAAGTCCTCATGAAGCTGCCGCCCGGCACGCGCGAGATGCGTCCGGCCAATTCCAACTCGCCAAGATCCGCGAGCAGATCGGCCGCCGATCGACCCGTTCGTGACGCCAACTCATCAACCGTGTACGACTCGCCCGCCGCCATTGTTTCCTCCAACTGACTCGTTTGCAATGACTTACTTCCTTCAGGCGGACGCGCCGGCGCGCGAACCCACCCGATTTCGTCGAGAATGTCGCCGACGGTGTCGACCAGACGCGCGCCATCCCGAATCAATCCGTGGCACCCCCGCGAGCGTCCGGAGAGCACGCCGCCGGGCACCGCGAGCACGTCCCGGCCCTGGTCGAGAGCCGCCTTGGCCGTGATCAACGAGCCGCTCCGCTCGGACGCTTCAATGACCACCACCGCCTGCGACAGACCGCTGATGATGCGGTTGCGGAGCGGGAAATGCTCTGCGCGAGGGGGCGCGCCGGGAGCCAGCTCCGACACAATGGCGCCTCCGGCGGCGATGCGGTCGGCCAGGCCGGCGTGCTCGGGCGGGTACACGACGTCCACGCCGCAACCGAGCACCGCGACCGTTCGTCCGCCGCCCTCGAGCGCGCCCGCGTGGGCCGCGCCATCAACGCCCCGGGCCATGCCGCTCACCACCACCAGGCCCGCCGCCGCCAGGTCCCGGCCGAGCTGGCGCGCGATCGAGATGCCGGGCGGCGTCGCCGCGCGGGCGCCAACCACCGCCACCTGCGGCGCCGAAAGCACCTCGAGGTCCCCCTTCACCCAAAGGACGATCGGCGGATCAGCGATCTGCCGAAGCCGCTCGGGGTAGGCGGGATGCGCCCGGTCGAGGATGGCGAGACCGAGGCGCGAGGCGGCGCCAAGGGCACCTCTCGCGGACTCGCCCGCCTCTGTCAGGTGACGGCGAGCCTCAGCGGCCGGAAGACCCAGGCGAGAGACGAGGCTCTCGAGTAGCGACGGCCCGAGCGGCGCGCCCTCGAGTTCCTTGAACGCGCGCGCGACCCTGGTGTCGGCTGCCGTCCCGAGGAAGGATGCGGTCACGAGGATCTCGAGGCGATCCCGCGGGTCCGGCTGTCCTCGCCTGGTCACAAGGCCGACCGTGATTGCACTCGCCGTGCCACGAGCGTCGGCCGACTGGCACGAGCGGAAACCGCGATCCACCGCAAAAACTGCAATGCGGACGCGGCAACAGTCTTGCAAAACCTCCCTCCTGGCCGGCACGGGGAATCCGGGTACGGCCAGCTTGGTACGGCTGTATATTGGGGGCGGGTACACCCATGAAGAAACGGCTCTGGCTTGTCGCTGCCCTGGCCATCGGTTTGACCGCTCCGCTCCTCGCGGACCGGCGAAGCGATGCCAAGGCGCAAGTGGACTTCGGCATCGCGGTCGCCCAGCGGGGCCTTTGGAAAGAGGCCGTGTATCGCTGGGAGAAGGCGGTCGATCTCGACGCCACCTACGGCGCGGCGTGGAACGACCTCGGCATCGGCTACGAGCAGTTGGGCCGGTTCGACGACGCCCGCAAGGCGTACGAGAAGGCGCTGGAGCTCGAACCGAACAACAACTTCATCCGCAACAACTACGACAGCTTCAGGGAGATCTATGACCGTCAGAACCGCCGCCGCGATCGGTAGTGTCGCTGTCGCGCTCGCGACGGCCGGCTGCATCAAGTTCTACGAGATTCCGGTCGAGACGCCGATCCACGCGAAGCTGGACGTCTCGCCCTTCCAGCGCGTGCTGGTCGCGGGCTTCCTGGCCGGCGGCTCCAAGAACATCGATCCCAACACGGAGACGGCGCGCCTGCTGCGGAGCCAGCTCCGCACGAAGTCCCAGCTGAAGGTCATCGACTCCGACGCGCTCTCGCTCGTCGACGAGGTCGACAAGCGGCGCGGCACAGCCACCGCGCAGCCTGCTGACGAACCGAAGATCAAGTCCGAAAAGGACCTCGAAGCCTACGAGGATATTTTCAAGGACGCCGAGTACTGGAAGAAGCTCGGTGACGAGTTCCAGGGCCCGCTCATCATCACCGGATCCGTCCTCTTTACCGAAGTGGCAAAGAGCGGGATGGGATCGCGGCTCGTGCCGTCGGTGGACCAGTTCGGGCGTCAGACGTTCAACGAGGTGCGCGCCTACAGCAGCATGCGGGGCTACGCGCTCGCACCGAAGTTCGTGTTCATCGACGGCCGCACGGGCGTCCAGGTCTACGCGGAGTCGTTCCACGAGGAAGCCCTCTACCAGGAGAGCCAGACGACGCCGGCGCTGTCGTCCTACTTCGAGCTCATGGATAAGCTCCTGCCGGGCCTCCTGAACACACTGAGCAGTCAGAAGATCAAGGGCACCCGGATCCTGCTCAAGTAGTCGGAATCGGGGCTCCGGCCCCGTGTCTTGCCTCATTCTCCGTCCGGGTGCTACTGTTATAGGTTCTGGCACGGCGCCAAGTCGGCGCCGTGTGTTACGCGTGAAGCGTGGAGCATCCGGGCATGTTCGCGATTGTCGAAGCAGGCGGGCGGCAGGCAAAGGTGGCACCCGGCGCGGTCGTGGTGATTGACCGCGTGGCCGCCGAACCCGGCTCGGAAGTGACGTTCAACCGCGTGCTCCTCATCGAGCGCGAGGATGGCCAGATTGTCGCCGGCACGCCGTACGTCGCGGGCGTCTCGGTGACAGGGGTCGTCGAGTCGCAGGACCGGGGCAAGAAGATCCGGGTCTTCAAGATGAAGCGCCGCAAGCACTACCGGCGCACCAAGGGCCACCGCACGGAGTTGACGCGGATCCGGGTGAAGTCGATCAACGTCTGACCGAGGCTCTGAGATTTCCCCATGGCAACAAAAAAAGGTCAAGGCTCCTCCCGTAACGGTCGAGACAGCAACTCGCAGCGGCTTGGCGTCAAGCGCTTCGACGGCAATGTCGTGACCGGAGGGTCGATCCTCGTCCGCCAGCGCGGACGGCGCTTCCGGCCCGGTCTGAATGTCGGACGCGGCAAGGACGACACGCTCTTTGCCAAGATCGCGGGGCGCGTGCAGTTTGCCGATCGCGGGGCACACGGGCGCGTCATCAACATCTTGCCGCTCGACAAGAACTGATCCGGCCGGACAGGCCGGGCCCTTCCGCCCATGTTTGTCGACGAAGTCGACATCAAAGTCCAGGCCGGCGACGGCGGCAACGGGTGCCTGGCCTTCCGTCGTGAGAAATTCGTGCCGCGCGGCGGCCCGAGCGGCGGCGACGGCGGGGCCGGCGGCTCCGTCTACATCGCCGCCACGCCGCACCACAACACCCTCATTACCTACCGGTTCCATCCGGAGTTCACCGCCGAGCGCGGGCAACACGGCATGGGTTCCAACTGCACGGGCCACGATGGCGTCGACATGGTGCTCGAGGTGCCGCCCGGGACGGTCGTGTACGAGCAGAACGACGGCGGCCTCCTGCCGCTCGGGGACCTCGCGGCGGCAGGGGATCGCGTGCTCGTGGCGCGGGGAGGGCGCGGAGGGCGCGGCAACGCGGCCTTCGCCACGGCGACCAACCGCGCGCCGCGAAAGATCGAGCCGGGCGGACCAGGCGAGCATCGGAAGATCAGGCTCCGCCTGAAGCTGCTGGCCGACGTCGGACTGGTCGGGTTCCCCAATGCCGGCAAGAGCACGCTCATCGCGCGCATCTCCGAGGCCCGTCCCAAGATCGCGGACTACCCGTTCACGACCCTGACCCCCAACCTCGGCGTCGTGCGCCTTGATGAAGACCGGACATTTGTCGTCGCCGACGTTCCGGGCCTGATTGAGGGCGCGCACCTCGGCTTGGGTCTGGGCACCCGGTTCCTGGCCCACCTGGAACGCACGAAGGTCCTCGTGCACGTGATCGACATGTCGCCAGCGACCGGACGCGATCCCGTGGACGATTTCGACGTCATCAGCCGGGAGCTGGCTCTCTTTGCCGGCGCGGGCGACGAGGCCGCGGTCGCCCTGGCGAGCAAGCCGAGGTTGGTGGCCGCCAACAAAATCGACGTGCTCGACGATCCCGACAAGCTCCGCCGGCTCGAGCGCCATCTAAAGCGCCTCAAGGTGCGCCTATATCCGATCTCGTCGGCGACGGGGCAAGGCGTCCGCCCATTGCTCGACGCGATGTGGCATGAGGTGGCGCAGCACGCCGCCCGGACGGTCGCCTGATGCGCCGCGGGTTCCTGGGCGGCACCTTCGACCCGATTCACCATGGCCACCTCGACGTCGCCGCCGCCGCCAAGCGCGCGCTGGATCTGGACGTGGTCGACCTCGTGCCGGCCCGCCTGCCACCCCACCGGAGGCCGCCTCTTGCTCCGGCGGCCGACCGGCTGGCCATGGCGGAGCTGGCGGTCAAGGGGCGCCCGGGCTTTGCCGTGTCGGATATCGAGATGCAGGTGGAGGGTCCGTCCTACACCTCATCCACGCTCGATCGTCTCGCGGCGCACGGCCTCGACTGGACGATGCTCTTCCTGATCACGGGAGCGGACGCCTTTCGCGACATTCCGACCTGGAAGGACTACCCGCATTTGCTCGATCGTTGCCACTTTGTGGCCGTGTCGCGGCCCGGATGCCCGGCCGGGACGCTCGCCGCCGCCCTGCCGGCCCTGGCGGATCGCATGCTCGAGACGCCGTGCAATGTGCCCTCGCGACCGAGTATCTTCTTGGTAGACGCCGCGACGGCCGCGGTGTCGTCGACCGAAGTCCGGCGGCGCGTCGCCTCCGGGGAGTCGATCCTTGATCTCGTGCCGGAAGCCGTCGCTACCTACATCAAAGGCCACCACCTCTACGCATGAAGAAACCGCCCAAGCGCACGCGCAAACGCCAATCGCCTAAGCCGTCGGCCGACCTCAGGGCCGGCATCACTGCCGCCCTCGACAAGAAGGCCCAGGACATCGTCCTGCTCGATCTCAGCAAGGGCTCAGCCTTTACGGACTTCTTCGTGATTTGCACGGGCACCAACGTCCGGCAAGTCCAGGCGATCGCCGGCGCCGTCGAGGATGCGCTACGAAAGAGGGGCACGCGGCCCGCCCTGGTGGAGGGGTACGCGCGCGGAGAGTGGGTGCTCATCGACTGCTTCGATTTCATTTTTCATGTCTTCCTGCCCTCCACGCGCGAGTTCTACTCGCTCGAACGCCTCTGGGGTGACGCCGAGCGCATTGAAGTGTCTGCAAAAATTGCAAAATGAGGTCGGGGCTCGTTTTGCAGAATTTGCAGTGCCGCCTTCGAATTCGCGCCAACTGACGACGGTCGCCGTTGGCCGCGGCCTTGCACGAAGAGGGCTTTGCTTGCGTCATGCTGGCCGACGCCTCCAATGCCCTCGTTCGAGTCTTTCTCGCGCCAGCGTGCGCCGCGTGCGGGACATTGCTCGAGCGCCCGCTCGCCAGCCCCGTCTGCCCCGCCTGCTGGCGGGCCGTGCCGCCCATTCCGCCGCCGTGGTGCGCCCGCTGTGGCGATGCGCTGCACCCGTGGCGGCCTGTGGATCCACTCTGTGTCCGGTGCCGGCGCCGACAGCCCGCGTTCGTGCTGGCCCGGAGCGCCGGCGTCCACGATGGCTCGTTGCGCGCCGTTGTCCACGCGTTCAAATATGACCGGCGGCGTGTCCTGGCCGAGCCGCTCGGCGCGCTGATGCGCGCGGCCGGCTCCGACGTCCTCGCCGGCGCGGATGCCGTTGTGCCCGTTCCCCTGCACCCCTGGCGGGCCCTCGAGCGGGGGTTCAACCAGGCCGACGACCTCGCGAGGGAGCTGCGCCTCCCTGTGTGGCGGGTTTTGAGGCGGACGCGGCACGGCCCGCCTCAGGCCGGCTTGCCTGCCGCGCGGCGCCACGGCAACGTGCGCCAGGCGTTTGCCCTGCGGCGCTGGCCGCCGGCGCGCCACGCCCTTCGAAACGCCGCGGTGGTCCTCGTGGATGACGTGATGACGACGGGGGCGACGGCGGGCGCCTGCGCGAGGGTGCTGCTCGACGCCGGCGTCAGGAACGTGCGTGTGCTGACGGTGGCGCGAGCCGTGACAGAACGGCCTGCTCGACCGCTTCAGCCACCGCGTCCTTCGGCTGCTCCGCGTTGATCAGGACCCAATCAGGGCGCGCGGCCTGCCGGCGGTAGCTCGCGCGCACGCGCGCCAGCAGCGCGAGGTCGCGCTCGAAGCGGTCGCGGCCGGCGGCCTTGCGCATGACGGCCGTCTCGGGCGCGATATCGAGCAGGAGCGTGACGACCGGCGCCGGCAGTTGACGCTGGACGTCCTCGAGCCATGCCGGATCGAGACCCTGGGCTTCGCCATACGCGACGCTCGAGGCCTGATAGCGATCGCAAATGACGACGTCGTTCGCGCTCAACCAGAGATCAAGACGTGGTCTGTGCTCGAAACGGTTGGCGATGTAGAGCAGTTGCAGCACGTCGGGACCGAAATCGCGTTCACCGGCGAGCGCTTTGGCGATCTCCTGTCCGATGGGCGTCTCGTAGTCGGGGAACGACAGGGTGCGCACCTTCAGGCCGTCCGCCTCCAGTCGCGCGCGCAGCGTGCGCGCCTGGGTCTCCTTCCCGCTCTGGTCCAGTCCTTCGAAGGCGATCAGCATCACTCGTCCCACTGCAACATGTCGTCGACGGTCTGGCGACGGCGGACCACGCGCCAGTCCGCGTGGTCCACCAGCACTTCGGCCGCGATTGGACGTCGATTGTAGTTCGACGCCATGACCGCGCCGTAGGCGCCGGTATCTCGAATCGCGACGAGGTCGCCGACCTGGACCGGCGGCAGGCGGCGATCGCGGCCGAGCGTATCGGACGTCTCGCAGACCGGCCCCACGACCTCGGCCTGAATGGCGCGGCCCTCGCGATCCACGACGGCCTCGATGCCGTGCCACGCGCCGTACAGCGCGGGTCGCACGAGGTCGGTCATGCCCGCGTCCACGACGACGAACCAGCCGCCATTCGGGTGGCGCTTCAGGTCGACTACGGTCGCCAGCAGCACGCCGGCCGGCCCGACCAGCCACCGGCCCGGCTCGAGCACGAGGGTCAAGCCGGTCGGACGGATCGCCGACACGAGAGCCGCGGCGTAGTCATCGACCGGCACCACGGGCTCGCCGGGTTCATACGCGATCCCGAGGCCGCCGCCCAGGTCGAGGTGCTCGAGCGCGACGCCGTCGGCGGAGACCGCGCGCGCCAGTTCGACCAGGGTCCGGGCGGCCCGCACCAGCGGATCGAGGCTGGTGATCTGCGAGCCGACGTGCACATGCAGGCCCACGACCTTGAGGCCCGGACGGCCCGTCATGTCTCGAATCATGTGCACGGCGTCGTCTCCCGACACGCCGAACTTAGTCGCGCTGAGGCCGGTGGAAATGTGCGGATGGCTGCCGGCGTCCACGTCCGGGTTGACGCGCACGGCCACGCGCGCGACGGCGCCGCGGGCGGTCGCGATGGCAGCAATCCGCTCAATCTCGCCCGGCGACTCGGCGTTGATCGCGGCCAGGTCGAGTGCGACGGCCCGTTCCAGCTCAGCGCGCGTCTTGCCGACGCCGGTGAACACGATGTCCCGCGGCGCGAACCCCGCGCGGACCGCGACCTCGATTTCGCCCCCGGAGTTGGCATCGGCCTTCGCCCCGAGCGCCCGCAGCGCGCGGACCACCGCCATCGTCGAGTTGGCCTTCAGCGCGTAATGCAGACGGTGGGGGCAGGACCCGAGGGCGGCGTCGAGGGCCTGGTAGCGGGCCGCGATCAGGGCCGCGCTGTAGACATGGACGGGCGTGCCGACCTGCCGCGCGATCCCGGCCAGGGGCACGGCGTCACAGTGGAGCTCGCCCTGTTCGCGACGAAACCCGGCCATCGGACTGCACATTGTACTTGGCGCTCGACCCGGCCGTGTGGCCTCGGAAACGCCTGCGCGTCGAGGGTCTTTGCTATGATGCCTGTCGCCCGCCATCGCAATGTCCAGCGATCCCTCCGCCGCCCCGGCTCCAAGCGTCGATGTCCTGATCGAGCGTTGTCTGACGGGCGACCAGGTGGCCTGGGATCAAATCGTCCGGCAGCACTGGCGGAAGGTGTTCAACCTCGCCTATAAGTTCGTCGGACGCCACGACGAGGCGGAGGACCTGACCCAGGACATCTTCCTGAAGATCTTCAAAGCGCTGCATACGTTTGACCGCCGGGCGAACTTCCAGACGTGGCTGATCAGCATCAGCCGCAACCTGTGCATCGACCACTACCGGAGCGTGCGGAAGGAGCGCGAGACGATGGCGCGCGACGTCGATGCGTCCGACCTCACGCCGGTCTCACGCGAGCGCGGGCCGTACGCCGAACTCGAGCAGCTCGACCTCCGAAACCTGATCCGCCTGGCGCTGGCGGAGCTCCCACCCGCCCTCAAAGAGGCGGTCGTCCTGCGCGACCTGCAGGAGTTCTCGTACCAGGAAATCGCGGACAAGCTGGGCCTGCCGGAGGGCACCGTCAAGTCCCGCATCAACCGTGGCCGCCTTGAACTCGCCCGACAGCTTCGTCGTCTTCAATCTCGGGGGCCGGCGGCCGCGCCGGCTCCACGTGGAGGAACCGAATGAACGTCACGACTTCGCACGTCGGCAGCGTCGTGGTGCTGCGCGTGCATGAATCCCGGTTGACCTATCCGATCCTGTCCGACTTCTCGACGGCCGCGACCAACCTCATCGGCGCCGGCGAGAAGAAGATCCTCGTCGACCTCTCGCCCGTGAACTACGTCGACAGCGCGACGATCGGCTGCCTGATGGACCTGTACCGGCAGGCCATGGCGGCCGGCGGGGCCTTCAAGCTCACTGGCCTGCAGAAGCGCGTCGAGACGATGCTGACCATGACCGGCGCGCACAACTTCCTCGAGGCGCACGCCGACGAAGCGTCGGCCCTCGCGAGCTTCGGAGGCTAGCCATGCGAATGATCAGAACGACTTCCGGCGCCAGCGTCGAGCTCGACGGCGACGTGATGGCCGTCATCGAAGCCGTGTTCCGGGAGCTGCGCCGCATGAAGGAACTCGAGTACGGGTTCGAGGACGTCGACCACGAGTTCCAGCACCTCGTCGGGCAGATGTCGGACGCCGAGCTGCGCGTCTACCTCAAGGAATGCCTCTTCATGAGCTTCACGCGGTTCGAGAATGACCGGCTGCTGACGATCGTCAGGAAGGCGAACCGGGCGCAGGAGGAATAGCGGCCGGCGAGGCCGCCGGGGTCAGCTTGCGGTTTGACGCGCCGGAATCGCGGAGGCCGCGTACGCGACGGCCGCCGACCCTTCGACGAACTGCCAGGCGTCGCGCTGCCGGAGCACTTCGGCGGCGAGCGCGGTGTGCAGCGCATGCCCGCCACGATGCACGACCAGGTGGCCCTGAATCGGATAGCCGATCAACGCCAGGTCCCCCACCGCATCGAGAATCTTGTGCCGCACGAACTCGTCCTCGAAGCGCAGCGGATTGAGGACGCCCGTCTCGCCCAGCACCACCGCGTTCTCGAGGGACCCGCCAAGAGCCAGGCCGCGCTGCCGCAGCATCTCCACTTCCTTCAGGAAGCCGAACGTGCGCGCGGGCGCAATCTCGTCGACGAACATCTGCTCGGTCAGCTCGAGCGTCTTCTGCTGATGCCGGAGGAGCGGGTGATCGAAACTGATCGTGTAGGTGACCTTGAAGCGATCCGCAGGAAACAACGCGATGCGCTTGTCGCCCTGCTGGACCTGGACCGGCCGCAGGATTTGCACCGTCTTCCGCGGTGTGCTCAGTTCCTTCACACCGGCGTCCTGGATGAGGTAGACCCACGGCGCCGAACTGCCGTCCATGATCGGCACTTCGCGATGGTTGAGCTCGATGGACGCGTTATCAATGCCGAGGCAGCGGAGCGCCGCGAGCAGGTGCTCGACGGTCTCGACCGAAGCGCCATCCAGCACGAGCCCGGTCTGGAGCTGTTGCCGATCGGCCAAATAGGTGGCCAGTGCCGGAATCTCGGCGCCGCCCAGGTCCATCCGGCGGAACCGCAGGCCCGTGTCGGCCGGTGCCGGCCGCAACGCGACCGTGACCTTGTGCCCTGAATGCAGGCCGATGCCCGCACACTGGACCGACCGGCGGAGCGTTCGCTGAAGGACCTGCATCTCGCTGCCCTTCATCTATAGCAAGCGCGCTGCCAAGATCGTTCTCGAGTCAATGAGAGCATATAACTTATTGCTAATAATACACTTATACGATTTTTACCCGCCAGCATTCGCTCGGGAAAGCTCCGCCACTGTGTCAATCCTGCCACGGTCATGTAGGGATGCCCGTGTCAGGCAAACCACAGCGGTTACGATGCCGCGATTTGCGCCGCCGGCCTGAGTCCCAGCGCCGACCCGAGGAACTGCCCGGTCGCTGACCCTGGAGTTTGGGCGACCGCCTCAGGCGGCCCCTCGGCAATTACGGCGCCTCCCCCAGCGCCGCCTTCCGGGCCCAGGTCGATGACCCAGTCAGCGGTCTTGATCACGTCGAGGTTGTGCTCGATCACGACGATCGTGTTGCCCTGATCGACCAGCCTCCCGAGCACGTCGAGCAGGCGGCGGACGTCTTCGAAGTGCAGGCCGGTCGTGGGCTCGTCCAGGATGTACAGCGTGCGGCCGGTCCCGCGGCGTGCCAGCTCGCGGCTGAGCTTGACCCTCTGCGCCTCGCCGCCCGAGAGCGTCGTCGCCGACTGGCCCAGCTCGATGTACCCGAGACCGACCTGCTGCAGCGTGCGCAGGCGGGACGCCATCGGCGGGAAGTTCTCGACCAGCTCCAACGCGTGATCGACCGACAGGTTGAGCACCTCGGCGATCGACTTCCCGCGGTATTTGATATCCAGGGTCTCCCGGTTGTAGCGGCGGCCCTTGCACTCCTCGCACGTGACGTACACGTTGGGAAGAAAGTGCATCTCGATGGCGATGACGCCGTCGCCCTGACAGGTCTCGCAACGTCCGCCCTTCACGTTGAACGAAAAGCGGCCGGCCTTGTAGCCGCGGGCCCGTGCTTCGGGGAGCATCGCGAAGAGCTCGCGCACGAAGGTGAACAACCCCGTATAGGTCGCCGGATTCGATCGCGGCGTTCGACCGATGGGCGACTGATCGATCTGAATCACCTTGTCGATGAGCGCCATGCCGTCGATCCCCGCGTGGAGGCCGGCCTCGTCCGACGCGCGATACAGCGCCTTCGCCAGCGCGCGATACAGGATGTCGTTGACGAGCGTGGACTTGCCCGACCCGCTGACGCCGGTGACGGCAATGAATGTGCCGAGTGGGAAGGCGACGTCGATGTTCCTCAGGTTATTGGCGCGGGCGCCCCTCACGACGATCGCCTCGCCCGTTCCGGCCCGGCGGCGGGCGGGCACCTCGAGACGGCGGGCGCCGGACAGATACTGGCCGGTCAGCGACTCACCGGGCGCCGCGATCAGCTGCTGCGGGCGGCCCTGGAACATGACCCGGCCGCCGTGGTCTCCCGCCCCAGGACCCAGGTCGACCAGGAAGTCGGCAGTGCGGATCGTCTCTTCATCGTGCTCGACGACGAGCACGGTGTTGCCGAGATTGCGGAGCTTGCCCAGCGTGGCGAGCAGACGCCGGTTGTCCCGCTGGTGCAACCCGATCGACGGCTCGTCCAGGACGTAGAGGACGCCGGTGAGCCGCGATCCAATCTGCGTCGCGAGCCGGATGCGCTGGCCCTCTCCGCCGGAGAGCGTCGCCGCGCCGCGGCCGAGCGTGAGGTAGCCCACGCCGACCTCCGCGAGGAACGTGAGGCGGTCCCGGATCTCCTTCACGACGCGGCCGGCGATGAGGTGCTCCCGTTCCGTCAACTCGAGCAACTCGATCACCGGCAGGGCCTCGGCCACCGGTAATCCGACGTAGTCAGATATCCGCCTGCCCTTCACGCGCACCGCGCGGCTCTCCGGACGCAGGCGGACGCCCTCGCACGACGGGCACGGCTGGAGCGCGCGATACGGTTCGAGGGCCTCCTGCTCCGTCCAGGTCCCCTCCTCGAAGCGGCGGCGCAGGTTCGGGATCACGCCTTCGAAGTCGGCGCCGAACGGATCGGCCGAGGCCTTCCCGCCCGCGGTCTTCCGGCCGGGTGCGCCGCGCAGGACGATCTCCCTGATCTTTCGCGGCAGCTTGTCGAACGCGACGAGCGGGTCAACACCGAACGCCCGCTGCAGGCCGGCGAGCATCTCGTCGATCGACCCTCGATCGCCCCTGGCCCACGGCACGACGGCGCCGCTCGACAGGGAGAGGGACGGATCCGGCACGATCCGGGCCGGATCAAAGTCGTATAGCGCGCCAAGCCCCTGGCAGGCCGGGCAGGCGCCGTGCGGCGAATTGAAAGAGAACGCGCGCGGCGTCATCTCCGGAATGCTCACGTCGCACACCGGGCACGCCAGGCGCCGCGAGAACAGCCGGTCCCCGCCGCCGAGCGTATTGATCACGACGATGTCGTCGGCGAGCTTCAGCGCCAGATCGATGGAGTCGGCCAGCCGGCGCTCGATGCCCGACTTGACGATCAGCCGATCGACCAGGACGTCAATCGCGTGGTTCTTGCGTCGATCGAGGCGGATGTCGCCGTCGAGGGCCACGAACACCCCGTCCACCCGTGCCCGGGTGAAACCCCGGGCGCGCAGCGCGGCTAACTCCCGCTTGAACTCGCCCTTGCGCCCGCGCACGACGGGCGCCAGCACGTTGATGCGCTCGTCGGGCGGATAGAGCATCACCATGTCGAGGATGCGCTCCGGTGATTGCGAGGAGATCTCACGGTCGCAGTTCGGACAATGCGGCACGCCGATGTGGGCGAAGAGCAGCCGGAGGTAGTCGTAGATCTCGGTGACGGTGCCCACGGTCGACCGGGGATTCGACGCCGTGGTCTTCTGCTCGATCGAGATCGCCGGCGAGAGACCGCTGATCAGGTCGACGTCCGGCTTCTCCATCTGCTCGAGGAACTGGCGGGCGTAGGCGGACAGCGACTCCACGTACCGGCGCTGGCCTTCGGCATAGAGCGTGTCGAAGGCGAGCGACGATTTCCCGGAGCCGGACAGACCGGTGATCACGACGAGCGTGTCACGGGGCAGATCGACGTCGATGTTCTTCAGATTGTGGACGCGCGCGCCGCGGATCGTGATCCAGTCGTGAGCCATCAGGCTTGGGCCAACTCATGATTTTAGCAGGTGCCGACGAACACGACGACTTAGTTCTTCGGGTCGAGCGCGGCGAGAACCGCTTCGGTATGTTCGCCGACGGCCGGTGCCGGGCCCAGAATCGGCACGCTGCCCGCGAACGGCGGGCGGACGGCGTGGAGCCCATGGCCGCGCACCACCGCGCCGCGCGCCTGAATATGCGGGTCGCGAAGCGCGTCGGCGGGCCGGTTCACAGGCGTGAAGCACACGTCATGCCCCCGCAGGCGGTCCAGCCACTCGTCGCGCGTCATGGTCGCAAACAGCGCGCGGACTTCGGCGAGGAGCGCGCGCTGATCAGCCTCGTCGGACAGATGGCGCGCGGCGAGATCGGGCCGCCCGATGGCCTGGCAGAAGGAGGTCCAGAACTTGAGCTCGAGCGCGCCGAGGGCGACGAGCTCGCCGTCCTTGGTCCGGTACACGTTGTAGCAGGCATGCCGGCCGAAGGTCGGCAGGTCGTTCGTGGCCGCGGCGCCGCCGTCGACGAGATCGCGCGCCGCCGGCAGCATCACCCAGTAGAGCGACGCCTCATGCATCGAGATGTCCAGCGACGCGCCCTCCCCTGAGCGCTCGCGACCGAAGAGCGCCGCCAGGATTCCGACGACCGCGGTCATCGCGCCGCCGCCGACGTCGGCCATGAACATCCGAGGCAGCTCCGTGGGGTCGGGGCGATCGGCCGCGAGCAGGCCGGAGACGGCAACGTAGTTGAGGTCGTGCCCCGGCCGTTCGGCATACGGGCCCGTCTGGCCGTAGCCGGTGATCGCGCAGTGAATGGCGCGCGGGTGGCGGCCGCGAATCTGCTCGGCCGCGACGCCCAGGCGCCGCGCCGTTCCCGGACGGAAGCTCTCCATCACGACGTCGGCCGTGCCGACCAGGCGGTCGAGTGTCGCGAGCGACGCGGGCTGTCGCAAGTCGAGCCCCACGCTCTTCTTGCCGCGATTGAGCAGCAGGTCGTAGATGCCGCGACCGTCCAGCAGGGGCGGCAGGTGCCGCATCGGATCGCCGCGGCCCGGATCTTCGATCTTGATCACTTCGGCGCCGAGCTCGGCGAGCATCAGCGACGCGAACGCACCGGGCAGCAGGCGCGTCAGGTCGAGGACGCGAACGCCGGACAGGGGGAAGGACATCAGCTCATGTCTTCGTCCGCAGCCGGCTGTGGCGGATGCCGTACGCGAAATAGATCGCGAGGCCGACGAGGAGCCACCAGCCGAACCGGGTCCACGCCTGGGCGGGCAGCCCGAACATGACGAACGCGCATGCGGCCATGCCGAGCGGCGCGATGACCCAGGCGAACGGCACCTTGAACGGCCGCGGACGCTGGGGCTCCCTCACGCGAAGGACGAGCACGCCGCCGCAGACCAGGACGAACGCGAAGAGCGTCCCGATATTCGTCAGGTCGTAGGTCTCGGCCGCATCACCCACGGCGGACGCCATCGCCACGATGACGCCGGTGACGACCGTGGTCACGTAGGGAATGCGGGTCTTCTTGTCCACGCGCGCGGCCCACTTCGGGAGCAGGCCATCGCGCGCCATAGCGAAGAAGATCCGCGGCTGGCCGTACTGGAACACGAGCAACACCGCCGTCAGGGACACCGTCGCGCCGAGCGCGACGATCCAGCCCACACCGGTGTAGCCGGCCAGCCCGAGCGCGTGCGCCAGCGGGTCGGCGACGGCCAGTTGCGTGTACGGCGCCATGCCGACGAGCACGAACCCGACCACCACATAGATGACGGTACAGATCGCCAGCCCGCCCAGGATCCCGATGGGCAGGTTGCGTTGAGGGTCTCGCGTCTCCTCGGCCGCGGTCGAAATGGCGTCGAAGCCGATGTAGGCGAAGAAGACGATCGCGGCGCCCTGGTGAATGCCCGTGAAGCCGTTGGGCGCGAACGGGGTGTAGTTCTCCGGATGGAGGTTCATCAGCCCCACGCCAATGAAGAGCGCCAGCGCGGCGAGTTTCACGACGACCATGACGGCGTTGGCGCGCGCGCTTTCACGCGCGCCGCGCAGCAGGAGCCAGGTGACGAACATGACGATGGCGAAGGCCGGCAGGTTCACGAGCAGCGGGAAGCCGAAGGGGTGCGGCGCCGTCTCGAGCAGAGCCCGCACGGCCGGATCGGCGCTGAGCAACGCCGTCCGGTAGCCCGTCGCCAGCCACTCGGGCAGCGCGATGCCGACGCCCCCGAGCAGGGTCTTGACGTAGTCGCCCCACGAGATCGCGACCGCCACGTTGCCGACGGCGTACTCGA
>JANOGJ010000601.1:0-4260 GCA_031405995.1 Acidobacteriota bacterium | reverse complement strand
CTCATCATTCGCGATGGCACCCGGCTCGCGAGCTTTCTCGTCGGTGGTGGGCAAGAGCGCCGTCGCCGCGCCGGAACTGAAAACGTCATTGGGATCGCGGCCTTTGGCGCGGCAGCCGTGGCCGCTCCGGCCCATCGCGGTCTCGCCGGCGAGCAGGCAGACGGTCGGGTGTCCGGCCATGACATGCGCCAGGCGCATCCACGTCGCGAGCGGCAGCGCGCGCAGACCGCGCGCCGGAATGTCGGCCACGTCGAGCGCCACGACCGCAAAGCCGCCCGCCCGAACGAGCAGATCCAGCGCGCGGACGGCCTGGTGGATCGCGTGGTCCACGAGTCGGCTCCGCGCGTGCTCCACCGTGATCTGCGGGCCGCGCACCCACAGCACGCGATTGAGATCGAGGCCGGCTGCCGCCGCTGTCACCGGATCGAATCGATCGACGGCGTCGACGAGCCCCACGACGCCGCCTCGGGCCGCGGCCGAGGCGAGGGTCGAGACGAGCACGCTCGTCCGTCCCGACGAGCGGCCGCCCACCACTTCCGAGACTTCCCCCTGCCGCCATCCCCCGCCAAGCGCCGCGTCGAGCGCCTGAATCCCTGACGGGGCCCTGGCGGACTCCGGCTCCTCGCGGGGCGCGACCGTGCGGTCGAGCTTCCTCGCCTGGAGCAGCGATTCGAGTCTAAATATGGCCTGAGATTGCATAGTTTCGCTTTAATTTCGCCTATGGCGACAGAGTATATCATTGGGCCGTTGGCCAATGGATATTTGGCCATTGCATTGGGCGATTGGTCATTGAGAATTGCCATTGGCCAATGACCAGTCGCTCAATGCAATAGCCCAATCGCCAATGGCCAATAACCAATCCTGGTCCACCCGCCTCGCCGGCGCTCTTGCGCATCGCAACTTCCGTCTCCTGTGGCTGGCCGCGCTCGGCTCGACCATCGGCACGTGGATGCAGAAGTACGCGCAGAGCTGGGTCGTCTGGGACCTGACGAAGTCGAACACGTACCTCGGCATCGACGAGTTCCTCAGTTCGCTCCCCATCCTGCTGTTCATGCTCATTGGCGGCGTGGTCGCCGATCGTCACGATCGGCGGCGGCTGCTCACCGGGTCCCAGTACGTGCAGGCGTTTTCCGCGTTTGCCCTGGCGGCGCTCGTCTTCACCGGACGGATCGAGGTCGGCTACATCTTCGCGCTGTCCTTCATTTCGGGATGCGGCCAGGCCTTCGGCGGTCCGGCATACCAGGCAATGATTCCCTCGCTCGTGCCCCGCAGCGACCTGCCCAACGCCATCGCACTCAACTCCACGCAGTTCAACCTGTCGCGCGTGCTCGGGCCCGCGGCCGGCGGCACAATCCTCGTCGCCATCGGCGCCGCCTGGTGCTTCGCCCTGAACGGCTTGTCGTTCTTTCTCGTGGTCTTCGCGCTGGCGGCCCTGCGCCTGCCGGCGCACGTGCCCAGCACCAAGCCCAGCGCGCTCGGCGCGGAATTGCGCGGCGGCCTGCGCTACGTGCGCGAGACGCGCCTCATGTACGTGCTGACCGTCCTGGCGTTTGTGACGACGTTCCTGGCGATGCCGGTCTCGACACTGCTGCCGGCCTTCGCCACGAACGTGCTCGGGGGCGCCGGATCGCCCGCGACGCGCCTGTGGATGCTGATGGCCTGCCAGGGACTCGGGGCAATCGCCGGTGCGCTCATCGTGGGCAGCCGGGGCCGCGTCCCGCACATGGGCCGCGCGATCCTGGGCGCCCAGATTCTGCTCGGCCTCACGGTCGCGGCGTTTGCCCTGTCCCGATCGCTGCCGCTCAGCCTGGCCCTGCTGTTCGTCGCCGGCTTCTGCTCCATGGCGACGTTCTCGATGAGCTTTTCGCTCGTCCAGCTCACGGTTCCGGATGAGCTCCGCGGCCGCGTCGTGAGCATCTACATGGTGGCGTTGCGCAGCGGCCTGCCGATCGGCGCGCTCGTGGCCGGCGCGCTCGCCGACGTGTTCACGCCGACGTCGATCATGGTGACGAACAGCGCGCTGTTGTGCGTGGTCGCGGGCGGGCTGCTACTGAGGAAGAACGGAACGCTTCAGAAAGTCTGAACACCAGTTAACTTAGGACTTAGAACTAGGAACTCAGAACTTACAGGATTATCTACTTCACGCAGGTACTTGGGGTAGCTTAATGGTTGCCGATTCGACGGTGTTCGCGTGGACGTCGCCGCGCACGTATTCCTTCTCCGAGGTTCTGAGTCCTAAGTTCTGAGTTCTAAGTTAACTACGTCAGTATCCAGTACATCCCGAGCCCGATCGACGCGATCGCGACGAGGCCGGCGGCCATCTGTCCGAACTGCTCGACGGCGCGTATAGAAAGCACGCGCGCGAGCAGCACGCCGAAGATCGACATCGACAGCAGGATCCCCAGCCCGAACAAGGCGATGAGCAGCAGGAGCGCGGGCAGCGCCAACGTGCCGGCGCCGGCCCCGAACGGCTGGAGGAGCATCAGCGCCCGGAGGCTGCTGATCGCAAAGACGGCGCCCATCGCGGTCGGGACGAACGAGTGGGCGTGCCCGCCGGCATGCGCCCGCTGGCCGCCGAGGTGGAGGTGCCAATGCGCGCGGCCGGCCGCGTCCGAGTGGATGTGGCTGTAGGCGCGGCCCGAGATGACGCTCCAGCATCCGGCCATCCCGAGCGTGACGAGAATGGCGCCGCCGACGCGCTCGGCGCCCGACGACACGGCGGCCGGCAGCACCAGACCGAACGCCACCGCCGCCGCGACGCCCGCCCCGAGGACGAGCGTGTGGCCGCACGCGAAGCCCACCGCCGTCCGCACGACGCGCGCCTGCCGCCGATCAACCGGGCCGGCCACCGACAGCGCCGCGATCGCCATCAGATGATCCGCGCCCAGTCCGTGCAGGAAACCGAGCGTGAGCGCGGAAAGCGACAGTGCTTCAAGCGACATGCAGGGCGATTCTACATTGCCCCATTGCCCCATTGCCCCATTGCCCCATTGCCCCATTGCCCCATTGCCTCATTGCCTCATTTCCGAATGGTCTAAGATCCCCCCGTGGCGCGCATCCTGGTCGCCGAAGACAGCGCGGACATCGCGGACCTGCTCCGGCATTGCCTCGAGCGCGCCGGTCACGTCGTCGAGACGCACGCGTCCGGCCGCACCGCCCTGACCGAGGCCCAGGCGCACGCCCCGGACCTCGTCATCCTGGACATCATGCTGCCGGGCCTCGATGGCTGGCAGGTCTGCCAGGCGCTGCGGAAGCACGCCTCCACGGCGGGCCTCCCCATCATCATGCTGACGGCCCGCAGCGAAGAGGCCGACCGGGTGCGCGGGCTCGAGCAGGGCGCCGACGACTACGTGACGAAGCCGTTCAGCCCGAAGGAACTGGTGGCGCGGGTCGCGGCCCTGCTGCGCCGTGTGGATCGGCCGAAGGCCGCCGCGCGCGTGCTGCAGTACGGCACGCTCACCATGGACATGGATCGCCACGAGGTCACGCTCGACAAAGCCGACGTGCGACTGACCGCCAAGGAGTTCCTGCTGCTCGAGTACCTGATCGAGCACCGCGGGCGGGTGCTCTCGCGCGATCGGCTCCTCACCGACGTGTGGGGCTACCAGTACACGGGCGGCACGCGCACGGTGGACGTCCACGTCCGCCGCCTGCGCGAGAAGCTGCCCTTCCTCGGGAACGCCCTCGAGACCATCAAGCAGTTCGGCTACAAGCTGGCCGCGTCGCCGCCGGCGGCGGCGTGACCTTTCGCGCCCGCACGTTCGCGGGCTTGCTCATCGCCTGCGCGATGAGCGTGGCGGTCACGACCTGGCTCATCGAGCGCCCCCTGCTCCGTTACATGCGAGACGATGTGGAACAGGGCCTGACGAGTCAGGCGCGCGTCGTGGCGGCGCTCATCGGCGAGCGGGCCGAACGCGCGCGGGCCGATGCCGACGCCCTGGCCGATGAACTGGGCCGGTTGGTCCAGACCCGCGTGACGCTCATCGCGCCCGACGGCCGTGTCATCGGGGACTCCGCGGTCGACGCCGCCGCCCTCGCGGCCGTCGACGCAGTCCGAACCAGGGGGAGGATGAAATTTATCTACAAAAGCCCTTCGACCTAGAAGAGTTGCTTAGCGTCGTCCGCAGTTTGCTAAATCGCCGCGGCGGCCGAACGCGCGACGAAGGCGAGGGAAAATCCGCTCGGAAACCGGGGACGGTGGCCCAGTTTGGCGATGCGGTTGACCAGCGATTGGCGCCGTCCGACCAGGATCGGCTTGGC
>JANOGJ010000527.1:0-4324 GCA_031405995.1 Acidobacteriota bacterium | reverse complement strand
ACCAAGCGCTTCAACATCATCGCGTTCCTGGGCTCGTTCCACGGCCGGACGCTCGGCTCGCTCGCCGCGACGTCGAGCCGGGCCATTCAGCGGAAGGGATTCGGCCCGATGATGCCGGGCGTGTACCACGCGCCCTACGCCACGTGCTACCGCTGCCCGGTCGGCCTCAAGCCCGAGACGTGCCAGGCCGAGTGTCTCGGCTACGTCGAAGAGCAGATCATGGTGCACCTCGTCTCCCCCGACGAGGTCGCGGCCGTGCTCGTCGAGCCGATCCAGGGCGAAGGCGGCTACGTCGTCCCCGCCAAACAGTTTCATCAGCGCCTGCGCGCGCTCACCGAGAAGCACGGCATCCTGCTCATCGCCGACGAAGTGCAGTCGGGCATGGGCCGCACCGGCAAAATGTTCGCCTGCGAGCACTTCGGCATCGACGCCGACATCGTCACGGTCGCGAAGGGCATCGCCTCCGGGCTGCCGCTCGGCGTCATGAGCGCGCGATCGGAGCTCATGACGTGGCCGCCGGGCGCGCACGCGTCCACGTTCGGCGGCAATCCTGTCAGCGCGGCCGCTGCGCTCGCGACGATTCGCGTGCTCAAGAACGGGATCATGCGGAACGCCGAGGTCGTCGGCGACTATCTGATGGGCCGGCTGCGCGCGCTCATGGACAAGCACGCGCTGATCGGGGACGTGCGCGGCAAGGGGCTCATGATTGGCGTCGAGCTCGTGCGCGATCGGGTGACGAAGGAGCGCGCGACGACCGAGCGCGACCGCATCGTGCAGGGCATGTTCCAGCGCGGCGTGCTCATGCTCGGCGCCGGCCGCAACGCGCTCCGCTTCGCTCCGCCGATGGTGCTGACGAAAGATCAGGCGGATACGGTTGTGAAGATATTTGACGAAGTGCTTGGGACCGTGACCGGACGGCCCTAAAGAGCTGGTTCAGGGTTCACGGTTCAGGGTTCGCGGGTTCAGAACCCTGAACTCTGAACCGGCTCTCTTGAACCCTGAACCCTGAACTCTGAACCGGCCCTATTTCTTCGCAGCCTGTTCCTGCAGCAACTGACTGACCCCCTTCAGCACATCCTCATATCGCAGGTTCGTGTGGCGAATGACGCCCTTGGCGTCGATCACGTAAATCGCCGGCCAGCCGGTGACGTTCCACGCCGTGGCGATCGGTCCTGACGTGTTCTTCTCCATGTAGCCATCCCACCACGACCGGTAGTCCAGCTTCGCGTCGATCTTGGCCTGCTTGGCCACGTCCAGCGTGCTGTCGCTGTTGACGCCGACGATGGCGAAGGGCTTGTCTTTGTGGACTTCGAGCAGCAGGCGTTGATACGGATACTCACCGCGGCACGGCCCGCACCACTGGCCCGTGAAATAGAGCACGGTGACTTTGCCGCGATAGTCGCTCAGCTTGAACTCGACGTTGTCGTAGTCCTTGCCGGTGATCTCCGGCGCGACCCGGCCGATCATCTGCGTCCGCACCATGTGGCGCTGGGTGTCAAGAAACGCCGTGTCGGCCGGATGCGCCTTCCCGAGCGCGTCGAAGTGCGCGAGCACCTTCGCTTCCTGCGCGGTGCTCAGCACGCCGGTCTGCAGGCGGTTCATCAGCCGCCAGAAGTGGATGTTGCCGTCCTTCGCCCACTTGGCCGCGTCGGGCTGCTTCGCCAGCATCTTGTCCAGAATCGACAGGAGG
This sequence comes from Acidobacteriota bacterium, assembly GCA_031405995.1. GTDB lineage: Bacteria > Acidobacteriota > Vicinamibacteria > Vicinamibacterales > SCN-69-37 > JANOGJ01. The sequence goes on along the minus strand of JANOGJ010000527.1, from coordinate 2,634 downwards.
TTGGCGACCTGCGCGTCCGCGAACGGCGCCGGCGTGATGGCGTAGGGCTTCACCGGCGCGAAGCCGATGTCCTCCTGCGCGACGGCCGGTGCGGAAATAAGCGCCGCGATAAAGACCAGCAGCGAGACGCGGAGGGTTCGCATGGGGGGATGATGCCATACTCCGGGTTCACGGTTCATGGTTCACGGTTCATCGGGTTCACCGTTCTGGAACCCTGAACCTGTGAACCGTGAACGGTGAACCCTGAACCGGTTCCCGCATGCGCTTTTCCCTTCGAAAATGGTACCTCGATATCGTGACCCCGGCCGGTGACGCGGCCGTCGTCTATGCCGGGCGCGTGTCGGTCGGCGCGATCTCGGCGCCATACTTCGAGTTGCTGGTGAGCCCGGCCTCGGGCGCCGGTGCGCGCGTGCGCCGGGTCTCCGGGCGCGCCCGTGTGACCGTCGCCAGTCAGAGCATCGCGCTGGACGCGACGTCGTTCGGCGTCAGGGGACAGTGGACGCCGCAGCGCGCTCCGATCAGCGTGCGCCTTCTCGACGACGAACGCGGCCGGATCGAGTGGCGGTGTCATCAGCCGGGTGGCCGCGCCAGGCTGCAAATTCCGGACGGCTCGATCCTGGATGGCCTGGGGTACGCGGAGGAGTTGGAGATGACCGTGGCGCCCTGGGCGCTGCCGTTTGACGAGCTGCGCTGGGGCCGGTTCGTCGGCGAGCGCAGGAGCGTCGTGTGGATCGACTGGCGCGGTGGTCTCGACCGGCGCTGGGTCTTTGCCGACGGCGTCCCGGTCCACGCGAGCGTGGTCGAGCGCGATCGAGTGGTGTGGCCGGGCGGGGCCGTGGACATCGCGGCCGGGCGCGTGCTGCGAGAAGGCCGGGTGGGGAAGGCGGTGGCCGGTCCGCTTGCCGTCTGCCTGCCGAGGCGCGTACGTCGTGCCGCTGAGACGAAGTGGGTTTCGCGCGGGACGCTTCAGAACGATCGCGGTGGGTCCGACCGCGGATGGGTCATTCACGAGCTGGTGCGATGGGGTTGAGAATCGCCTACGGTCTCGCGTTTACCGTGGCGCTGCCGGCGGCGCTCGTCCTGTGGGCGCGCGCGCTCGAGCCCCAAGTCGATCTTCCTGCATTTCGATCCGTCTGGGGCGGCGGCGCGCTGGCCGCGCTCGGCGCGCTCATCTGGCTGGCGGGCGTCGTCCAGATCGTCCGGCGCGGCGACGGCCTTCCGATGAACGCGTTTCCACCCGCGCGGCTCGTGACCTCAGGGGTCTACGCGCTCGTCGCGCACCCCATCTATTTCGGATGGGTGCTCGGGTGTGCCGGCGTGTCGTGGGCCACGGCGTCCGCGGCCGGTCTCTGGATTGTCACGCCGCTCGTCGCGCTCGGCTGCGCGGCGCTCGTGTTCGGCCTCGAGCGCCCGGACCTGCGGCGCCGCTTCGGCGTCGCGGCGACGTCATTCAAGCCCTGGCTCAGCCTCCCGCGTGACGACGAGTCCGCGCCGACGACCGGCGAGCGGCTCGCGTTCTGGTTCACGGTGCTCGTGCCCTGGTTCATCGCCTACGAGGCCGTCAAGGCCCTTGGCGTGCCGGCCGACGCGATCGACATCCGCCTTGCCGCGGAGAAGGCGTGGCCCGTCTGGCTCTGGACGGTGCCGATCTACGTGAGCTCGTACGTTGCGACGCCACTCGCGGTGTTTCTCGTGCCGACGCGGGCGGTCCTGCGCCGGCTCGCCCTCCAGGGCATCGTCTCAACGGCGGTGATCTCGGTTGTCTACTTCGCGGTGCCGTTCATCGCGCCGTTCCGGCCGTTTGACGCGACGGGCGCGCTCGGGTGGCTGCTCACCCTCGATCAACGGTATGCATCTCCACCGATGGCAGCCTGGCCCGCGTTCCACGCCGTGTGGGCCGCGTTCATCGCCGAGGCGGTCGGCGTGCGCTCGCGGGGGTGGGCGATGGGCGCGTGGATCTGGGCCGGCGCCATCGCGGTCACCTGCGTGACGACCGGCATGCACGCGGTGGCGGATCTCGCGGCGGCGGCTGTGTTCTATCTGCTGCTTCGTCGGCCGTTCGCCGTATGGCGCGCGGGACTCAACGCCGCCGAGCGGCTGGCCAATTCCTGGCACGCGTGGCGCGTGGGGCCACTGCGCATCATCAATCACGGGGTCTACGCCGGTGTGGCGGCGGCCGTGGGCCTGGCCGGAATGGGCGCGCTCGCCGGGACGGAGGCGCTGCCGGGCTTCCTCACTATCGCCCTATCCGTGCTCATCGGCGCCGGGCTGTGGGCGCAGTGGCTCGAAGGCTCGTCCAGTCTTCAGCGTCCGTTCGGCTACTACGGCGCGATCATCGGCGGCGCGATCGGCACGGTCATCGTGGGGTGGACCGGCCAGCCGGCCGCACTCGTTCTTGGCGCGACCGCGGCGATGTCGCCGTGGATCCACGCGATCGGCCGCTTGCGCTGCCTCGCGCAGGGCTGCTGTCACGGCGACGTCGTCGATCCGCGATTCGGCATCCGCGTCCGGAACCTGCACTCGCGCGTCGTCTCGCTCGCGCATCTCGAGGGGCAGTTCATTCATCCGACGCCGGTCTATTCGATCGTCAGCAACATTGTGATTGGCGTGCTGCTGCTGCGGCTCTGGCAACTG
>JANOGJ010000481.1:0-3387 GCA_031405995.1 Acidobacteriota bacterium | reverse complement strand
CTGCACCGACATCTGGCGCTTGGGCTTGATCGTGATCGCGTTGTCGAGCATCGTCTTGATGTCGTCCCAGCCCAGCTCGTGGACGAACCCCACTTGGTTAGCGTCCATGAAACACGGGTCGCACATCATGTTGCAGCGGTTCGTCAGGTCGATCGTCAGGACCGACCCGCGGCCGTACTTGATGGTGCTGGTGCCGTGGTTGTGGAGCTTCTCGTCGTTGTGGGCGTGGATGTCGCTGCCCGGGTAGGCGTCTTCGAGGTGCTTGAAGAAGGCCGTGTCCATGGCCATCACGTCCTCGAAGTGGCCGTGGATCGGGCAGTCCTTCACCATCAGGATCTTGCCGCCCCGCTCGATGATCTGCGCCTTGATCTCGCCGATCTTCTCGGTGAGGAGCACCTTGTAGTCGCGCTTGCCGTCGAGGATCTCCTGGCGGGCTTCACGCACGCAAATGGGGCACAGCGAGTCGGTCTCGCGCGGCCAGCCGAGCGGCGGCTTCACCTTCTGCCACGACTTCAGGAGCGGCTTCTCGGCCCACTTCGGCGTGAACGACGGATTCGGTCGAATGCCGTTCAACGTGTCGAAGACCGTCCAAGCGCCGCGCGCCACCAACGTCAAACCCTTTTCAACGTACTTGACCGGCTTGTGCATGGCACTCAGGATATCGGCCTGGGGAGGGCTGTATTACAGAATTGTCGTGAGCGGGCGGGATCGGCCCCCGAACGGGCGCTCCCACACCCTAAATGGCGGCCGCCCGGCGCCTCCGCCAGGCGAAAAAGACCCGGAGGCCGAGCAGGAGCGCCAGTAAGGCGGCATACCTCAGGGGCACCCGGATGTCGGACTTCTGAATCCAGGTGTAGTGCACGACCGCCGCGGCCGCCGCCAGGTAGACGAGGCGATGCAGCCGCTGCCAGTTCTTCTTCAGCCGGCGCACCCACCCCGACGTGGACGTGATCGCCAGCGGCAGCAGGATGCTGAACGCGAACATGCCGGCGAAGATGAACCGACGCTTAAGGATGTCGTCCTTAATCGCCTCGAACTCGCACGTCGCGATCGAGTAGCAGAGCTGGTCGAAGACCAGGTAGGTCGACAGATGCAGGAGCGCGTAGGTGAACGCCCACACGCCGAGCATCCGGCGGACGGTCTGCACGCGATTGATCTGGAACAGCCGGCGAATCGGCGTTACCGAGAGCGTCAGGAAGAGAATCACCAGCGCGTTCTCGCCGGTTTCATGGAGCATGGTCTTGGCCGCATCCGGGCCGAGCGCCATGAAGTCATGCCCGACGAAGAACCGCCACGCGCGCACGCCGAGCCACAGCCCCGGCGCCAGGCACGCGAGGAACACCGCGGGTTTGAAGAGATGCTTCAGTAGAACTTCCGCAGGTCCATGCCGGCGTACAAGCTCGCGACCTGGTCTCCGTAGCCGTTGAATATCACCGTCGGCATGTCCCTGAACGGGCTCGGGAGGCGCTGCTCGCGGTCCTGCCGCCAGCGCGGATGGTGCACGTCCGGGTTCACGTTCGCGTAGAAGCCGTACTCATTCGGCGTCTGCATCGCCCACGTCGTCGCCGGCATTCTGTCGGTGAGGCGGATGCGGACGATGGACTTGCCGCTCTTGAAGCCGTACTTCCACGGCACGTGGAGGCGCAACGGCGCGCCGTTCTGGTTGGCGACCACCTTGCCGTAGAGGCCGACGACCATCAGCGCGAGCGGGTGCATCGCCTCGTCCATGCGCAGGCCTTCGACGTACGGAAACTGCAGCCCGGCCGTGCCGAGGCCCGGCATCTCGCTCGGACGCACGAGCGTCGTGAACTCCACGAATTGCGCTTTGGGCTGCGGCTCGAGTTTCTTCAGCACCGCCGACAGCGGGACGCCGATCCAGGGAATCACCATCGACCACCGCTCGACGCAGCGGTGCCGGTACACGCGCTCTTCCAGCGCGCGGAAATCGACGAGGTTCTCGATGCTGTAGTCACCCGGCTTGTTCACAAGGCCGTCCACCTTCACCGTCCAGGGCTTCGTCGTCAGCCGATGCGCGTAGCGGGCCGGATCGCCTTTGCCGGTGCCGAACTCGTAGAAGTTGTTGTAGGCCGTGATCTGCTCAAGCGAGGTGAGCGGGTCCTTGGCGGGATCCACCGACAATGGCGACTTCTTCGCGGCCGGCAGCGCGTCCTGGCCAGTCCCGCCCGCGCGCAGGCTCGCCGCGGCTCCCACCACGCCTGCGGCGGTCGCCTGTATGAACTCACGGCGGGATCGATACAGACGCTCCGGGGTGACTTCGGAGTACGGGAGATCGGCCGATGTCTTGATCTTCAGAATCATGGCTGCCCTCGCAGGTTCGTGCCCGTGTCGGAAGGCCCAATTGTATAGTGATAGCCAGCGCATGTGCGGCATCGCGGGCATCCTGACATTTGATCGCAATCCCGGCCGGCTCGCCCAGCCGCGGCTCGCCGCGATGGGCGCCGCGCTCGTGCACCGCGGGCCCGACGGCGAAGGCTTCTACGTCGATCGCGAGCGGCACGAAGTGGGTCTGGTCCATCGACGGCTCAGCATCATCGACCTCGAAGGGGGCCAGCAGCCCATCGCCAACGAGGACGGCACGGTTCAGGTCGTCTTCAACGGCGAGATCTTCAACTACATCGAGCTTCGCCGCGAACTCGTGGACCGCGGCCATCGCTTCCGGACGCACACCGACACGGAAGTCATCGCGCATCTTTACGAAGAAGCCGGCGACGACTTCGTGCAGCAGTTGAACGGCCAGTTTGCGATCGCCCTCTGGGACACACGCAAGCACCGACTGCTGCTCGTGCGCGACCGGCCCGGCATCCTCCCGCTCTACTACTACGCGTCGCCGCACGAACTGGTTTTCGGATCCGAGATCAAGGCCATCCTCGCCGCCCTCGACCGGCCTCCCCCGGTCAACCCGGACGCGCTGCGCCAGGTGATGACGCTCTGGGCGCCGCTCAGCCCGGAGACCATGTTCCAGGGCGTCCTGGAGGTGGAGCCGGGCCAGTTGCTGGTCGCCGAGGCGGGCCGGGTCACGACGCGCCGGTACTGGCAGTGGTCGCTCGCGCCCGAAGGCGAGGAATTGCAGGGCCGCGCGCCGGAGCGCGCCGAGGAGCTGCGCGCGCTCCTGGACGACGCGACCCGGATTCGGCTGCGGGCGGATGTGCCGGTGGGCGCCTACCTCTCGGGCGGCCTCGATTCGTCCATCCTGACCGGCCTGGTGTCGCGCGAAGTTGGCCAGCGCCTCCGCACGTTCTCCATCGGCTTCGAGGACGCCGCGTTCGACGAGAGTCCGTTTCAGCGCCAGATGATCGACTTCATCGGCGCGGACCACAGCCAGATTCGCTGCTCGCGGCGCGACGTGGCGGCGAACTTCCTCGACGT
>JANOGJ010000466.1:0-6445 GCA_031405995.1 Acidobacteriota bacterium | reverse complement strand
CCTGCTTCGCGACCGCTTCCGCTTTCTTCTTCGCCGCCTCAGGATCACCCAGGTAGTGGTGCCGGATCGGGTTGAGACCCGCGTCCAATTCGTACACCAGCGGGATCCCCGTCGGGATGTTCAGTTCGACGATGTCCTGGTCGGAAATGCCGTCGAGGTGCTTCACGAGCGCGCGCAGGCTGTTGCCGTGCGCCGTGATCAGCACGCGCTCGCCCCGCCGCACCGCCGGCGCAATCGTGTCGGCCCAATAGGGAATGAACCGCGCGACCGTGTCCTTGAGCGACTCGGTGGAGGGCCGGTCCTCCGGCGGAAGACCGGCGTAGCGCGGATCCCGGGACGGATGCCGCGGGTCGTCGGCCGCAAGCGGCGGCGGCGGGATGTCGAAACTGCGGCGCCAGATCTTCGTTTGCGCCTCGCCGTGTTTCGCTGCCGTCTCCGCCTTATTCAGGCCCTGTAACGCCCCGTAGTGCCGCTCGTTCAGGCGCCAGCTCCGTTCCATCGGGATCCAGAGCAGGTCCAGCTCGTCGAGCGCGATCCAGCAGGTGCGGATCGCCCGCTTCAGCACCGAGGTGTAGGCGACGTCGAAGACGTAGCCGCCGCTCGCCAGCAGGCGGCCCGAGACGGCGGCCTCCTCGCGGCCCGCGTCGCTCAGGTCGACGTCGGTCCAGCCCGTGAAGCGGTTCTCCCGGTTCCAGGTGCTTTCGCCGTGCCGAAGCAGGACGAGTGTGTGCATGGTGGGTTCAGGACAGCTGTTTGATCGCGGCCCGGCCGGCGAAGCGCGCCGCGGGCCCCAGCGCCGCTTCGATGCGCAGCAATTGGTTGTATTTCGCCGTGCGATCCGACCGGCTCGCGGAGCCCGTCTTGATCTGGCCCGCCGACGTGCCGACCGCGAGGTCCGCGATGGTCGTATCTTCAGTTTCCCCGGACCGGTGGGAAATCACGCTGGCGTAGCCGGCCGCGCGCGCCATCTCGACGGCCGCCAGCGTCTCGGTCACCGTGCCAATCTGGTTGAGCTTGACCAGCAACGCGTTGGCGATGCCCTGATCGATTCCCTGACGCAGGATCGCCGGGTTGGTGACGAACACATCGTCGCCCACGAGCTGCACGCGCGAGCCCAGCGCCGCCGTGAGCCGCGTCCATCCGGGCCAGTCGCTCTCCGCCAAGCCGTCTTCGATCGACACGATCGGGTATTGCCGCACCCAGTCCTCGTAGATCGCGATCATCTCGTCGGACGACTTACGGCCTTCGCCGGACTTCTTGAGCACGTAGGTCTTCGTCGCGTCGACCCAGAACTCGCTCGCGGCGACGTCGAGGGCGAGGGCGAGGTCCGTGCCGGGACGATAGCCCGCCGCCGTGACCGCCTGCAGCACGAGCTCGACCGCCTCCCGATTCGACGACAGGCTCGGCGCGAATCCGCCCTCATCGCCGACGCCCGTCGCGAGCCCGCGCTTCTTGAGGATGGCCCGGAGCGCGTGGAACGTCTCGGTGCCGGCCCGGAGCGCGTCGGCAAACGACGGCAGTCCGACTGGCATCACCATGAATTCCTGGAAATCGACGTTCGTGTCCGCGTGCGCGCCGCCGTTGAGGATGTTCATCATCGGCACCGGCAGGAGCGGGCCGCCCGCCCGCGCCGCCGGGGACACCAGCGTCGCGAGGTATTCGTAGAGCGGGATGCCGCGCGCCGCCGCCACGGCGTGGGCCGCGGCCATCGAGACGCCGAGCACGGCATTGGCGCCGAGGCGGCCGAGGTTGGCCGTCCCGTCCAGCTCGATGAGCCGGCGATCGAGCGCCCGCTGATCGGCGTCTTGTCCGGCGAGCGCGGTGGCGATCTCGCCGTTGACGTGGCCGACCGCCTTGCGCACGCCCTTGCCGCCGTAGCGCGTGGGGTCGCCGTCCCGGAGTTCGAGCGCTTCACGCGTGCCGGTGGAGGCGCCCGACGGCACGGCCGTCCGGCCGCGCGCGCCGGATTCGAGGACGACGTCGACTTCCACCGGGGGGTTGCCGCGCGAGTCGAGAATCTCGCGGGCTTCAAGGCTGCGGATCTTCACGCCGGCCGCGATGATATCACGCGAGTTCTGCTAGGATGGCCGCGCGCCACTCGGGAGGGTGTATGCCCCGGCACATCCCGGTCCTTGTTCGAGCCGCCGCGATCGCCGCGATCGTCCTGACGCCGGAGTTCGTGACGGCGCAGTCGGCCGGACTCCCGCGCCCCGTCACCATCCAGGTCTCCACCGCCGCCGGCCGCGTGCTTGGCGTGGTCCGCGACGACGCCGGACAGGCCATCGGCGGCGCCAGCATCATCGCTCTCGGCAGCACGTCGGCGATGGCCCGATCCGACGAGCGCGGACGCTACAGCCTGGCGCTGATGCCCGGCGAATACATCCTGCGCGCGTCGCACGAGCGCTACATCTCGACCTACCGCGAGCCCGTTCGCGTCCACACCAGCGCCCGCCTCGAGCGCCACATCACGCTCCTGCGGCCCGGGCTCCAGTCCGGCCTGCCGGTTCTGACCGCAGCGATGGCCAAGGCCGGCGCCGTGACCCAGACGCCGGGTGATCCGGACCGCGACCATTCGCACAGCGAGGCGGCGTGGCGGCTGCGGCACCTGCCGCGCACCGTGCTGCGCGACGGCTCCGGCACGGGCGAGGCGGCCGCCGAGGCGCCCGGTCCGTCACGCGCGGCGGCGGGCGGGTCGTTGTTCGATCGCGCCGTTTCCGAGTCGGCGCGGCGCGCGACGTCGTTCTTCGCCGACACCGACTTCAACGGCCAGGTCGACTTCCTGACCACAAGCGTGCGGACCGGACCGTCCGGATGGGTGCCGGAACAGTGGCCGCGCGGCGTCGCGTACGTCGCCGTCGGCGCCCAGGCCGGCGCGCTCGGCGACTGGCGCATGCGGGGCGCCGTGTCGGCCGGCGATGGCCGCGTGCCCGCGTGGGTGATGCTCGGCGAGTTCCTGGCCCGCGAGGATGCGGCCCATGCCTTCCGCGTCGGCGTCTCCTACTGCGCTCTGGGTGTCGATGCCCGGGCGCCGGGCCCGGGCCCGGCGCCAACCGGCGCCCGCCACGTGGCCGGCATCTCCGGCTCCGACCGCTGGCGCATCCGGCCCGGCGTCGCGCTCGAGTACGGTCTTCGTCTCGATCGCTACGACTACCTGGAGCAGCCGGGTCTCGTCAGTCCGATGATTGGCGGCCGCGTCGCGGTGCTGCCGCGGACCACGCTCGTCGCGAGCGCGTCCCGTCGCCGGCTCGCACCCGGCGCCGACGAGTTCCTGCCGCCGCCGGCCGCCGGTCCCTGGATGCCGCCCGACCGCACGTTTTCGCCTCTCGTCGCGCGGGCGCCCATCCGCGCCGAGGACGCGCGACACTACGAAGTCGGCGTCGAGTATGCCCTGGGCGCGGGCGACCAGCCGCACGCTGTCCTTGTGCGCCGCTTCCGGCAAGTCGTCCTCGATCAGGGCGCGACGCTGTTCGGTCTCGACGCGACGCGCGGCCTCGGCCACTACTACGTGGCGACGCCGGGGAGTGTCTCCCTCGACGGCTGGGTGCTTGGCGCGCGCGGCCGCTGGCGGCAGCGCGTGCGCGCGAGCGTGGACTACACGATCGCCGCCGCGGACTGGCAGGCGCATCGGCAGGCCCGGTGGATTCGACGCGCGGCGCCGTCCGTGGTCCGCGCCGCTCACGAGCGCGTCCACGACGTGATGACGTCGATCGACGGCGAGATCCCCGAGACGCACACCCGCGTGACGCTGGTCCTGCGCGCCAATTCCGCGTTCAGCCGCGCCGATGGCCGCAGCACGCCCGTCGTGGACGGCCGCTTCGACGTCGAAATCCATCAGGCCCTGCCGTACCAGCCCATTCGCGGCGGCCGGCTCGAGCTGCTCTTCGCGGTGCGCACGCTCTTCCGCGATGGCCGTGACATGGCGTCGTTTTACGATGAGGTGCTGACGGTGGCCCCGCCGCTGCGCCTCGTCGGAGGCTTTCAGATTCGTTTCTAGTCGATCGGATACGCTTATCCCAGCACGTCCCGCATGATCCAGCACCGCCTGCGCTCCCTGTTGTATGTCGGCTTGCCCGTCGCCGTCGGGGCCGTGCTCGTCTCGCTCGCCGCCGTCAACATCGTCGTGGTCAAGACATGGGTGGGCGAGCCGGAGGACGGCGTGCTCTGGGCGCAGAGCGGCGCCAATGTCCTGGCGAGCGACGTGGACCGCCGCAGCGCGGGCGCCGCGGCAGGGCTGCGGGCCGGCGATGTGCTGCTGCAGATCGACGGCCGCGAGGCGACGTCGGTGGCCCAGGTGATCGCGGTGCTCCACGGCGCGACCGATGGCCGCGCCCTGACGTATGTCATCCAGCGTCAAGGCGCCGAGCAGCCGGTCAGCGTCAGGCTCCAGCCGATGCCGCTTGTCCGCACCGGTCTCTACTACGCGCTCGCGCTCGTCGGCATCCTGTCGATTGTCGTCGGCGGCTCGGTCCGCTTGCGCCGGCCGAATGATCCGGCGACGCTCCATTTTTTCTGGCTGACCGTGGCCTTTTTCGGCGTCCTGGCGTTCACGCCGAGCGGCAGCTACAACCGTCTGGACTATTTCTTCGACTGGGCGGACTTCGTCTCGCGGATCGTGCTGCCCCCGCTTTTCCTGCATTTTGCGCTGGTGTTTCCGGAACGGCCGAACCCGTGGGTGCGCACGCCCGCCGGCCGTCTGATTCTCCCGCTGGTGTATGCGCCGGCCGTGGTGCTCGGTCTCGGTCGCGCGGCTTTGCTCGGCGGCGGCCTCCAGGTCGCCGATCCGTCGCGACTGCTCGAGCGCATCGAGATGATCGCGCTGGTGTATCTGGCCGCGTGCCTGCTGGCGGGACTCGGACTGATGATGCGGGCCCTCGGGCGTCTACGGTCGGTGACGGCCCGGCGGCAACTCCGGTGGATCGTCTGGGGATCGGCGGTGGGCGCGCTGCCGTTCGTCCTGCTGTACGTCGGGCCGCTCCTGGCCGGCGCCGCGTGGCCGGGCATGGAATACACGGCCGTGCTGCTCGGATGCATCCCGCTGGCGTTTGCGTCGGCGATCGTGCGCTACCGCCTCATGGACATCGAGGTGATCATCAAGCGGGGCCTGGTCGGCGCGGCGGTGGTCCTGCTCCTCGGCCTCATCTACGCAGGCACGCTGTGGTTTCTGAGCTTCCTGCCCGGCGTGGACGAGCGCAGCAGCAGTTTCTGGGCGCTGCTCGCGACGCTGGTCGTCGCGCTCGTGGCGCCGTCGCTGCGCAAGGCCCTGCAGGCCGGGCTCGATCGGCTGTACTACCGGGATCGGTACGACTACCGGCGCGCGCTGATCAGCTTCACGCGCGACCTCAACAGCGACCTCGATCTGCAGCGTCTCACGCGGCGGCTCGTCGACCGCATCGCCGAGACGCTGGGCGTCGAGCACATCGCGCTGTTCCTGCCCGATCCGGCGGGCGAGCCGGGCCGCCTGGTCGCGGTGGCGTCCGGCGGATTCCCCGGCGACGTGGTGCCGGCGATCGAGCCGGGCTCGACGCTCGGGGCGCGCATCGCCGACGGCCAGATGGTCGTCGTGGACGACCCCGTCCCGGTCCGGCGGCTCAGCGGCGACGAGGGCGCGGCGTGGCGCGACGCCGGCCTCTTCAGCTTCGTGCCGTGCGTGTCCAACGAACTCACGATCGGCCTCATCGCCGTCGGCCGGCGGCCGCACGGCGAGCCGCTCAACAGCGAGGACATGACGCTCCTCGGCGCGGTCGCAGGCCAGGCCGCGACCGCGATCGAGAACGCGCGGCTGTACAGCCAGCTCCAGGGCAAGGCGACCGAGATCGAGCGGCTCCGGCAGTTCAGCGACAGCGTCGTCGAGTCGCTCTCGGACGGCCTCGTCGTCTTCGATCTCGAGGATAAAGTGCTTTTGTGGAACCGGCGCGCGGAAGCGCTCGTCGGGATCGACCGTGGCCGCGCGGTCGGCCGGCGACTGGGCGCGCTCTTCAGCCGGCCGTTTGCCGACGCGCTGTCGGTGGCGCGGCGCGAGGCGCCGGGCGGCACGTCGCTCTTCCGCCTGCAGCTCGTGCAGACCCAGGGCGAGCGGCGCGAACGCCTGGTCAACGCGGCCGTGGCGCCGTTCCAGACCGCCGAAGGCGCGCAGGCCGGCTGGATCCTCGTGATCGAGGACATCACGGAACGCGCGAACCTCGAAGAGCAGTTGCGGCTGTCGGAGAAGATGGCCGCCATCGGGCTGCTCGCGGCCGGCGTGGCCCACGAGGTGAACACGCCGCTCACCGGCATCTCGAGCTTCACCCAGATGCTGCTCGAGCGATCGGACCCCGGCGATCCGAAGAAGGAGCTCCTCGAGAAGATCGAGCGTCAGACGTTCCGGGCGGCCAAGATCGTCAACAGCCTGCTCAGCCTCGCGCGCCCGTCCGGCGGGGAGACCCTGCCGATTGACCTCAACGCCATC
>JANOGJ010000407.1:0-2471 GCA_031405995.1 Acidobacteriota bacterium | reverse complement strand
CATCCTCGGCACGCACGGCCGCGGCTTCTTCATCGCGGACATCTCGTCCATCGACGAGATCACGCCGGCGGTGCTGATGGCCGACGCGCACCTGTTCGCGCCGGTGCGCGCGATCGACTGGGTGGCGGGCCAGCGCACGGTCACGAGCTCGAGCAATTTCTCGGGCCTGAGCCGGCCGAGCGACATCGCGCTGCACTACTACCTGAAGGCCGACGCGACGGGCGACGTCAAGGTGCGCGTCTACAGCGGCGCGCGGGTCATCGCGGAGATGGACGGGCCCAAGGTCGCCGGCCTCAACACGGTGCGCTGGAACCTGCAGGCGCGGCGCGAGCGCATTCCGGGCGAGGCCGCGGGTGGCGGCGGCCGGGGCGGGCGCGGCGGTGGGGGTGGCGGCGGAGGACAGGTGCTCACGAACGTCGCGGGCGGCGGCGGCGCGGCCGGCGACTTCGTCGCGGGCCCGGCCGGGCCGGGTCAGTATCGCGTCGTGCTGTCAGTCGGCGGACGCGAGTACACGCAAATGGCGGTCATCGTCGCGGATCCAAATCCGGGCGGACGGTAACCGTCAAAAAGGACTTCACTCGGAGGAACGGAGGAACACGGAGAGGCGGAGACTCTTTGGGGAAAGCCAGAGTTCCTCCGTGACCTTCGCCTCCCCCGATCCTCCGTGTCAATGTTTTTCGACGCGTGGTGCGAGCGCGGCGAGCACCCCGTCCTCGCGCACGATCGTGTGATCCCGGTCCGATCCAGTCGAGATGATCGCGGCCGGCACGCCGCTCGCCTGCTCCAGTCGCTCCACGTAGCGTCGCGCCTCGACAGGCAGGTCCGCGTAGCGCGTGACGCCCTTTGTCGGTGTCGTCCAGCCGGGCACCGTTTCGTACACCGGCTCGCAGGCGGCGAGTTGCGCGATGTCGCTCGGCATCTCGGTCAGCACCTCGCCGCGGCAGCGGTACGCGGTGCCGATCTCGAGCGTCTTCAAGCCGTCGAGCACATCAAGCTTGGTAATCGCCAGCGCCGAGAGGCCGTTGACGCGCGCGGCGTAGCGGACGGCGACGGCGTCGAACCACCCGCACCGCCGGGGCCGCCCGGTCGACGCCCCGAACTCCTGCCCCGTCTCCCGCAGCCGCTCCCCCATCTCACCCGTGAGTTCCGTCGGCAACGGCCCGGCGCCGACGCGGGTCGTGTAGGCCTTCGCCACGCCCAGCACGGTGCCGATGGCGCCCGGGCCGACGCCCAGGCCGGTGGCGGCGCCGCCGGCCGTCGCGTTCGAGGACGTGACGAACGGATACGTGCCGTGATCGATGTCGAGCAAGGTGCCCTGGGCGCCTTCGAACATGACGGCCTGGCCCATCGCGATCACGCGGTGGACGTAGAGCGACGTGTCGGTCACGAGCGGCTGAAGCCGTGCCCAGGCGTGCCGGAGGTCGGCCAGCACCCGCTCCCAGTGCATGTCCGCGTTGCCCACGATCCGGTTGCGCGCGGCGACGTTCTCGCGGATCGCGTTCGCCAGCGTGCCGTCATCCGAGGGATCCGCGAGGTCGCCGGTCCGGATGCCGCGCCGGCCGATTTTGTCCTCGTAGGCCGGGCCGATCCCGCGGGACGTGGTGCCGATCTTCCGCTCCCCGCGCCGGGCCTCCGACAGCACGTCCAGCTCGCGGTGGTACGGCAGAATCAGGTGCGCCTTGTCGCTCACGAGCAGGCGGCCGGTGGTGTCGATGCCGGCTGTGCGCAGTTCGTCGAGCTCCGCAAACAGCGCCTGCGGGTCGACGACGACCCCGTTGCCGATGACGCAGATGACGCCAGGATGCAGAATGCCGGACGGAATGAGATGCAGGACGAACTTGCGGCCCTTGACGTAGACCGTATGCCCGGCGTTGTGCCCGCCCTGATAGCGCGCGACGACGGAGAAATGCGGCGTCAGCAGGTCGACGATTTTCCCTTTGCCTTCATCGCCCCACTGGGCGCCGAGCACGCAAAGATTCATGGGGCTAGAATGATACCCTGTGCGGCGCTGGCCGCATCCCACGCATGATTCTGCTCGACGGCTCGTCGCTCACGCTTGAAGCGCTCGCGCGTATCGCCTACGACCGCGCGCCGGTCGGGATCGCGCCGCACGCGGCCGCTGCCGTCCGCGCGTCGCGCGCCGTCGTCGACTCGCACCTCGCGCGCGGCACGGCGGTCTACGGCGTCAACACGGGCTTCGGCGCGCTGGCCGATGTCACGATCCCCGCGGACCGGCTCGCCGCGCTGCAACTCAACCTGCTCCGCAGTCATGCCGCCGGCGTTGGCGAGCCGTTGCCCGTGCCGGCGGTGCGCGCGCTCATGGCGCTGCGCGCGAACGTGCTCGCGAAGGGCTTCTCCGGGATTCGTCTCGAGACACTGGACGCGTTGGTCGCGCTGCTCAACGCCGGCGTGCATCCCGTGGTGCCCTCGCGCGGATCGGTCGGCGCGAGTGGCGACCTGGCGCCGCTCGC
>JANOGJ010000420.1:0-3121 GCA_031405995.1 Acidobacteriota bacterium | reverse complement strand
ATCAACGCCACCGCCAGGGCCGCCGCCACGACAGGCGCCACGAGCGCGGACGCGCGCCGTTGCAGCAGGCCGTGCAGCAGCACGGCGCCCACCAGCACCCCGCCGATCGACCGGGTCGCCGTCGCCGCGTAGATGCCGAGGCCCAGCAGGACCCCGAGCGCGGCGCGCGCCGGCATTGGCCCGGCGTACCGTGCAAGCGCCTGCGCGCCAGCCAGCGCGAGAAAACAGAGCGCGAGGAAGAGCAGGTCCGATCCGATCGCGTCCTTCGCTCGCCACAGCACCGGATTGAAGCCGATGGCGGCCAGCAACAGCGCGCCAGCCACGCGCGGCAGGCGCCGGCGAAACACCAGATGGACGCCGGCGAGCGCGACGACGATGAGCAGCGCCATCGCCACCTTCATCGGCCCAAGCGCCAGTCCGTAGCGCGCGTAGAGCGGCGCCAGCAGGACGCCGGTTGCCGGCGGATACGCGGCCGGCCCAACCGCGATGGCCTCCGGGTTCACCAGATAGCCGGTCGGCGCGTAGGGCTGCCCCGTCGCCAGGTTCCTCGCGTGCAGCACGTACTGTGCGAAGTCGTCGCCCCACCCGTGCCCGTCGCGGATGGTTGAGATGTGGAACAAACCCACAAGGAAGACCACCGCAATCGCCAGGCCGTGCCGGGACCACCACGTTCCGCCGCCCGCGGTGTCCTCGTCCATCACGCTAAGCCTCCCGCCGGAACACGAAGAGATTGTTCAGGCCGAGTTGGAACCGCCGGCGCACCTCGAGCGCGAAGCGCGGCGGCGCGAAGATGCGCCCCGTGGCGTTCACGTCGTAGCCGTGGTGTTCCTCGAGCGACATGCCGTCGATTATCCGGAGCGTCTTGAGCACCGTCAGGATGTGATCGACCGCGGGCGCCGGCACGGTGATGATGACGCGGCCGTTGGGCTTGAGCAACCGGTGCGCGCCCGCCGCCAGCGACTCATGGCCCGCTTCGGGCAGATGTTCGAGCACCGCCAGCATCGTGATGGCGTCGAACGGACCCCCATCCGGGGGGACGTCGTCCGGGAAGACCCCGCGCACCAGGCGGAACGCGCCGCGATGGGCCGTGTGCGACAGCGTCGGGTCGACGCCGATCGATCCGTCGGCCAGGCGGGCGACCTGGCGCAGCAGTTCGCCTTCGCCGCACCCGATGTCGAGCACGCGCGCGCCCGGCGTGAGAAACGGCAGGGCCTTGGCGATGCGCCACTGCTGCAACCAACGGTCCGCGCGCTTCACGGTGTCCCTCTCGTGAATCCGGGAGTCACCGGCTTGGCACGAACCATCGCTTGAGCTTCAGGAAGTGCCTTTCCAGCAGGTGGTACGACAGGGACGCCGCTCCGAAGCTGAGCACGACGATCACCACCATGTACACCGCCGGCCTCAGCGTGCCGGTCCAGGCGAGACGATCCACGATCGCACCGCGCCACAGCAGGTCGATGCCCAGGTGGATCACGTACATCGCGTAGCTGTACGTGCCGACGGTCATCAGGAGCGGCCACGCGAGAGCTTTCTGCCACCATCCGGCCGTGCCGGTCGAGACGGTGAAGATGACGATGGCGAACGCGACCGACAGCATCGACTGGCCGGCGGTCAGGGTCACGACATCGTGGGGCCGGTAGCCCTTCGTGATGACCAAGCCCACGAGCAGCAGCGCGACCGCGATCGCCTTCAGCCGTGAGGCCGGCAGGCGCGCGAAGATTCGATCAGTCGGCGCGCGCACGATCGCCGCGACGGCGGCGCCGAGCGCCAGCGCATCCATGCGGGCGAACGTGAACGCGTACGCCGTCCCGACGTGCGCGCCGGCCGCAAGCACGCCGGCGCGGTAGGCGAGCGCCACCACGGCGATGCCCACGCAGAGCGGCACGAGTCGGCGCCAGCACAGCGCGACGACGAACGGCCACGTCAAATAGAACTGCTCCTCCACGGCGAGCGACCAGAAGTGCTCGAAGCCCTGCACCGTGGGTGCGCCCCAGTTGGAGAGGAACGTCCATAGCCAGACCTGGTGCCGGCGGCTCTCGAGGAATTCGGCCGACCCGAGTCCGATCGCCGGAACCAGAATCAGCATGACGATCAGGTACGCGTAGTAGAGCGGAAAGATCCGCAGAATCCGCCGCGCGAAGAAGGCGCGGTAGTAGTTCCCGGCCCCGAGGCTGTCGAGGAGGTTTCGCGTGATCAGAAAGCCGGAGAGCACGAAGAACAGCTGCACGCCGATCCACCCGGCCCCGGACGCGTACGTGATCACCCGCACGATCCCTTCGGCGCCGAGGTTCACGTTGTGCGGGATGACGAGCAGGATCGCGAGGCCGCGAAGGCCGTCGAGGGCCGGCAGGTGCGGGGACGATCGGAGGGTCACGTGGCCGGAATACTAGCCCGAATTACCGTTGCGCGAGTCTGATCAGCGCTCGCTCCGCAATGGCGTCGATCTCGGCCGCCGGCGCCGTGAAGTGATTCGCGATAATCGAAAACACGATCCGCTCGCCTGACTTCGTCTCGAGGAACCCCGACAGCGCGCGCATGTTGGCGATCGTCCCCGTCTTCGCCTGCACCCGGCCGTCGAGGATGGTGCCCTTCATGCGCGACGCGAGCGTGCCGTCGTGCGCGCCGACCGGCAGCGCCGCCAGGAACGGCCCGCGCATCTTCTCGTCCTGCCACACGCGCTTGAGGATGGCGACGATGGCGTCGGCCGTGACGTAGTCATATCGCGAGAGCCCCGACCCGTCGTTCATCACGAACGAGTCGGCGCCGATCCCCCAGGCGCCGAGTGTCTCGCGCACGAGCCGGCGCCCGGCGTCGGCCGTCCCGACGCCGCCCGCGGCGCGGCCGATCGCCTTCAGGAACGTCTCGCCGTAGAAGTTCTGGCTGACTTTAAGAAAATGACCGCCGAGCGACGAGAGCGGCTGTGACTCGCGCCGCGCAATGAGGATGACGCGCCCGCCCGCATGCGACGCCGCGTCCTCTACGTCGTCGACGTCCACGGCGCCGCCGCGCACGACAATGCCGCGATCGAGGAGCGCCAGCCGCAGGCCTTCGACGAAAAACAGCGTCGGGTTCTCGGCCGTCGTCGATTGCGAAGCCGCGGCGCCGCCGAGCGGGACGGTGC
>JANOGJ010000414.1:0-2551 GCA_031405995.1 Acidobacteriota bacterium | reverse complement strand
GGGGGCGGGCGGCCGGACTTCGCCGAGGCCGGTGGCAAGGACGCGTCGAAGATCGAGGAGATGCTCGAGCGCGCAAAAGCGCTTGTCCAAGACGCGTTGAAATAGGTTCAGGGCACCCGCGGCGCGCAACGCCGCCGCACTGACGCGGCAGGTCGATCCGCTCGTGCCCGTCACCGAGGCCCGGCCCATCCGGGAGCACGTGCGCACGGCCGCGATGGCGCAGCGGCTCGGCCTGACGCTCTTCGCGCTCTTCGCGGCGCTGGCCGTGGTCTTGACGTCGCTCGGGGTCTACGCAGTCGTGGCCTACGCGATCGCGCGGCGCACGCGGGAGATCGGCATCCGGATGGCGCTCGGCGCGCGCGCGACCGGCGTGCTCGGCCTCGTGGTGCGGCAGGGCCTGCGGCCGGTTGGCGTCGGACTGGCGGCCGGCTGCGCGGCCTTCTACCTGGGCAGCCGATCGCTGCAGGCGTTTGCGATGGCGCTGCCGGTCTTCGACGTGCCGACGCTCATGGGACTCCCGGCCGGCATCGCGGCGATGGCCCTGGCCGCCATGGTGATTCCCGCGCGGCGCGCGCTGTCGATCGATCCAGCGCGAGCACTGCGCGAGGACTAAGCCTTTACTTGAATTTATATCCCGCCGTGATCTGCACGGACCGGGCCTTGGCCGGAATCTCGGCCTCGACGTGGTACAGGCGCGACACGCCGAACAGGTAGCGCACATCGAAGACCCAGCGGTCCTTCCATTCGACTTCCGCGCCGGCCGCGAGCGCCACGTCCCACGGGGCGTACGCGTCCTTGCTGTCGAACGTCTCGCCGTTCACGGCTTCGTCCGCCTTGAGCAGATAGCTGAACGCCGCGCCGCCGTGCACGCGGATGCGGACGCTCCCGGCCGTGGTCAACGGGTACCGGAGGAGGACCGGCATCTCGACATACGTCACGGTGTTCGTGATTGACGTCCCCACGTCCTCGAGGCCGCCGACGCCCCACTTTCGCTGGGTCAGGAGCCCTTCGATCTGCAGGTCGATGAACTTGACCGGGTGCAGCCGGACAAACGCGCCCGCCACGATCCCCGGCTTCTGCGGCGTCGCGATGTCGATGTCGACGTAGCTGACGGTGGACAGATTGACGCCGCCCTTGACGCCGAACACTTGCGCGCTGGCCACGCCCGCGGCCGCGAACAGCACGGCCATGATTACAAATGTCGCAAAGAATTGTCTGCGCATCATGATCTCAGTCTACTCGAACAGCGCGAGTATCCGCCGTTCCATGGACATCGTCGTGGCAATGCCGATCACGCGCTCCGCGATGGTGCCGTCCTTCTTCACGAACAGCGTCATCGGCACGCCGCCGGAGTAGCCGAGCGCCGCAAGGAAGTCCTCGTGACCGAGCCCGACCAGCATGGGATACGGCACGCTGAACTCCTTCGCGAACGCGCGAATCAAGTCCGGGGTGTCATCGACGGACAGCCCGATCACGACGAGGTCCCGCTCCTTGAACTTCCCGTACAGGTCGACGAGCTGCGGTGTCTCCAGGCGGCATGGCCCGCACCACGTCGCCCAGAGATTGATGAGCATGGGTCGGCCCGCGAAGCTCTCGAGCCGCACATCGGCGCCGTTCATGTCCTTCAGCGTGATGGCGAGATTCAGCCGATCCGGCACGGCGGCCGGCCCAGGCGCGCCGGTGCGCACTGTCAGCGCGACGGCGAGGAGCGCCCCGACGCCCGCGATCGCGACCCAGATCCGGCCCGACGTCATTGCCTCATTGCCTCATTGCCTCATTTCCTCGGGAGCGTCTCCGCGCGCATCGCCGCGTGATACAGAAACGCCGCCAGAATCACGGCGTTTTGCTTCAGGTCCTGTTCCTTCACCCGCTCCGAGGTATCGGCGTTGGTGTGGTGCTCCCGCACGTCGTAGTCCACGAACTCCTGGACCGGGTTGAAACCCGGGACGCCGGCCGCGATGAAGCTCAGGTGATCGGTGTTGCCGATGCCCTGCGCGACGTTGCGCCTGGCGCCGAGGTCGGCGAAGGGCGCCAGCCACGCGTTGAAGATGGGCGCGACGGCGTCGTTGCGCTCGAGGTACCAGCCGTAGATCGGCCCCTTGCCGGGGTCGATGTTGAAGTACACGCTGAGCGCGTCGCGGGCCGCTTTGTTCACGTCGCCCTCGAGGTTCGCGCGCACCCACGCGCGCGACCCGAGCAGCCCCTGCTCCTCGCCGCTCCACAGCGCGAGCCGCAGCGTGCGCCGCGTCTGGAGTCCCGCCGCTTTGAGAATGCGAAACGCCTCCATCGCGACCGCCGATCCGTCGGCGTTGTCGGTCGCGCCCGTCCCCGTGTGCCAGGAATCGAGATGCGCGCCGAGCATGACGACCTGATGACGCAGCGCGGGATCGGTGCCGGGAATCTCGGCGAGCACGTTGTAGGTGTTGCGATCCTGATCGAGCAGCCGGCCCTGCACGGCGACGCGCAGCTTGACCGCGATGCCGCGCTGCAGCATGCGCGCGATCATGTTGTAGTGCTCGCCGGCCAGGACGACCTTGGGCAGCGAGTCGGG
>JANOGJ010000401.1:0-2403 GCA_031405995.1 Acidobacteriota bacterium | reverse complement strand
GGTCCGGAGATAGCGCTCGTAGTCGGTTGCGCCGGCGCCGGGCAGGACCGGCTCGTTCAGGCTAGGCATGCATAGAGCTTACCGAGCAGCGTCGAGGTGCGCCAGCATCCGCGTGCGATGCGCCACTTCCCTGGCCGTGAGCTGGCGGTCGGGCTCCACGGTCGAGAGACCCTGTTCCGTCGCGGCCTCGCGCAGCTCAAGTTGCCGGGCCGCCCGCGCGGCCTTGAACTCGTTGAGGTCGACGACCTTCCGGTTGGCGCCTGTCATACTCCCAGCCTAGGCCTGGGGTGTGACAGGGGAGGTCATCGGGCTATTGGCCATTGGTTATTGGCCATTGCATTGGCCATTGGCGCAGCGACCCTTATTTCTTATTGAGCTCTCCGAGTCCATGCGTTTGGCCGCACAGCGCGCAGAGGGCCGGCGGATCGGTGTTGCTGACCCGGTGCTTCACCGGCGCCAGGGTCTTGAGAAAGGCGAACATGTCCGACAGGTCGGCGTCGGTGATGTTCCTGAAGCTCTCGAACGGCATGATGTGGTTGACTGTCCGGCCCTTGACCTTGCCGGTCCGGATCGTCTCGATGAAGAGCGACTCGTCGTAGTGCGCGATGCCGGATGGGTCCGGCGTGATGTTCAAGCTGAACACCTCCTTGTCGCGCTGGCCGGGATCGTGAAATATCCCGCCGCCGCCGTACGCCACCCCCGGCAAGAGCAAGCCCTTTTCATCAGCGGCCGTGTGGCACGCCACGCACTCAGCCATCGTGACCAGGTACTTCCCGCGCTCGACCGCGGTGGACGAGGGATGCGAGGGCTGCGGCGCCGCGAGCGGCTTCGGCATGGTGTTCACGAGGTACTCGAGGGGACCCGGCAGATCCCGCTTCGGGACCACGTTCCGGACCGCGGGGATCGTGCGCAGGTACGCCACAATCGCCTTCACGTCCTCGTCGTCCATGGCGGCAAACGCCAGGTACGGCATCAGGGGGAAGAGCGCGGTGCCGTCGCGGCGGACGCCTTCACGAATAGCGCGGGCGACCTCGTCGTCGGACCACAGGCCGATGCCCGTCTCCGAGTCGGGCGTGATGTTTCTGGAGGCGATGTGGTTGAGCTCGGGAATGGGCATCACCCATCCGGCGCCTTTCTTCGCCTCGATCCGCGGATACTCCTCGTTCGTGAAATCGTGCTCGCTGTGGCAGTGGAAGCACGCGGCCGGTCCTTCGACGAGGTACTTGCCGCGGGCGAGGCGGGCTTCGGTCTTCTCGAACGGCGTGGTCGAGACGGCGCGCGCCTTCGGCCCGAGGATGACCTCCCATCCAATCATGGTCAGCCCGCCAATGACGAGCAGCAGGATGAGCCCGACGAGTCCGAGGACGACAGCACGTGCACGAACGACCATGAGTTAGTTCCTCCTCTTTCTGATTTGCGCCACGAGTTTGGTGAGCACCTGACCTGGCCCGACTTCCTCGACGTCGGTCACGCCGTGGTCGAGCAGCCAGACGACCGAATCGAGCCACCGCACGGAGTTGCCGATCTGCCGCGCGAGCGTCTCGCGGACGTCGGCCGCGTCATACGGCGCGCCCGTGGCGTTCGAGAGCACCGGGATGGCCGGCGCCGAGAACGGAACGCCCTCGAGAAACGCGCCGAACTCCGCCTGGGCGTCGTGCATGTAGCGCGAGTGAAACGGCGCGCTGACGTTGAGCGGCAGGCACGCCCGCGCGCCCGCGCCGACGAGGTCAGGCTGGACGGCGGCGAGGTCGTCCTTGGCGCCGGCGATGACCGTCTGGTCGAACGAGTTGAAGTTGGCGACGTCGACGCGGCGTCCCGGTTCGCTCGCGGCCAGCACCTGCTCGATGCGCGCCGGCTCGAGGCCGATCACCGCCGCCATGCCGCCGCCGTGCACGCGGCCCATCAGCTGGCCGCGACGCTGCACCAGACGGAGTCCGGTCGCGAAATCGAACGCACCGGACGCCAGGAGCGCGTTGTACTCGCCGAGGCTGTGGCCGGCCACGTAATCCGGAGCCGGTTTGCCCGTCTCCATCCGCGCGCGATACGTCAGCGCATTCACGACGAAGAGTGCCGGCTGCGTGAACCCCGTCAATCCCAGCTCGCCACGCGGGTCCTCCCGGCACAGCTCCTGGATCGAGTAGCCGAGGATGCGGTCGGCCTCGGCCGTCCAGTCGGCGAAGCGGTCGAAGAGATCCCCGCCCATGCCTTTCGATTGCGAGCCTTGCCCGGGGAAGACGCATGCGATGGCCATGTGGTGGGGGTTCGGAAAACCCGCGCCATAGTAACCGGAAAACGGAAGAACGACTCCCGGAGTCGTTCTTCCCGTCGAACCTCCCGGCAGACCACCCCGTATGATCCGGGCATGACTGCCCCTGCCCTCCGCTCCCGCTCGAGACTCGTCCC
>JANOGJ010000397.1:0-2384 GCA_031405995.1 Acidobacteriota bacterium | reverse complement strand
CAGGGCATCAATCGCTACTTCTGGAACATGCGCTTCGCCGGCGCGCCGGGCGCGGGCGGCGGCGGTGGCGCTTCGACAGGCTCAGGCCAAGGCGGACGCGGTGGACGCGGTGGGGCAGGGCGCGGCGGCGGTGGCGCGGCGACGGCGAATCCCGACATGGCCGACGCCCCGCCACAACCGACCGGACCTGCAACGGGCGGCGCCGAGCCGGGCACCTATCGCGTCAAGCTCACCGTCGGCGGCCGCACGCTGGTGACGACACTGACGATTCGCGCTGACCCTGCGGCAGGGTAGTGACGCGATAGGGGCTGTTGATAATGGGGCAGTGAGGCAATGGGGCAGTGAGGCAATGAACAATCCGATGATCAATGGTCAATGGCCCAATGCAATGGCCAATAGCCAATGATCATTGGCCAATCTCCCGTCACTGTCCCCTCGCCAGTCGCTCCGCCAGCCACTCCGGCAGTTTCGCTCGCCGAATCCTCGCTTGGGCCGTCTGGACGTCGTAGACCACCCGGCAGAGCTTCAGCGTGCCCGCGTCGAGGTCGAGCAGGCCGTAGGCGGCGCGCGGGTCGCCATCTCGCGGCTGACCGACCGATCCCACGTTGACGAGCGCCGGACCCGTGGACGGCAACGCGAGCGTGTCGTCCTGGGGCCCTCGCGGCTGCATCGGGTCCTCCGGCGTCGAAAAGACGGCCGGCACGTGCGTGTGGCCGAACAGACAAAGCTGGGCCGAGGCCGCGTCGAGCGCGGCTGACGCGTCGTCGCTGTCGAACACGTAGTAGTCCTCGTCGAACGGCGCGCCGTGGCAGATCTCGAGGGCGTCCGCGACGAGCAGCGGGCCGCGCGGCAGCGCGGCGAGCGTCGCAAGGTGAGCAACCGAGAGCGTCGCCGCCGTCCACTCGATCGATCGGCGCGCGGTCTCGTTGAAATGCTCCGCCGATTCGAGTCCGGCGCAGACCTTGTCGTGATTCCCGCGGATCATCGCCGCCGAGTCGAGGCCGCCGATCCGATCGAGCACCGCGGCCGGGTCCGCGCCATAACCCACCAGATCGCCGAGGACGAGCGCCTGGTCGTACCCCTGCGCCGCCGCGTCAGCCAGGACGGCGTCGAGCGCCTGCAGGTTCGCGTGGATGTCGGCCAGGACGAGGTAGCGCATGGTCACGAGGTGGAGGCCGTGCGATCAAACAGCGGCGGCAGGTCGTGAATGGCCTCGAGGATCCGATCGACGGTGGCGTGGGCGGGCACGCGTGACCCGGCGACGCGCACGTGCGCCAGGCGGTAGGTGTCCACCCGCGCGGCGTACAGCCGCTCGAGGTCGGCGCGGGTCGCCGCGAGCGGCCGCCGCCCGTCGACCGGAATGCGCGGGATGATGTCCACGAGCGGCACGTCGATCCACACCGACACGCCGTCCATGTTGATGAGGGCCCGGCTCTCGGGGTCGGCGAAGGTGCCGCCGCCGGTCGCCACCACCACGTGCCGGATGGGTTGCAGGAGGTGCAGAAGTTCGCGCTCGACCGACCGGAAGTAGGCCTCGCCCTGCATCGCGAAAATCTCGCTGATCGTGTGCCGCTCGCGGCGCTCGATGAGGTCGTCGATGTCCTCCACGCGCCAGCCGAGGCGCGTCCCGAGCGCGCGCCCGACCGTGCTCTTGCCGCTCGCCATGAACCCGACGAGGTAGATCTTGTCGGTCGTCATGAGACGAGCAATCCGAGATCGCGCTCGAACTCCGGATACGACACCGCGACCGCGCCGGCATCGTGAATGATCGTCGGGCCGGTGGCGGCCAGGCCGACCAGCGCGAACGCCATGACGAGCCGATGGTCGCCGGCGGCATCGACCTCGCCGCCGGCCGGACGCCGCGACCCATCGACGACGAACCCGTCCGGCCGTTCCTCGGCGCGGACGCCGAGCGCGCGGAGACCGGTGACGAGCGCGGTGATGCGGTCGCTCTCCTTCACGCGCAGCTCAGCGGCGCCCGAGACCGTCAGCGATCCGCCGAGCGCCGCGCGCGCCGCGAGCACAGGCAGCTCGTCGACCAGATCCGGCACGTCGTCGGGCGCGATGACGACATCCGCGTGGCCGCCGTGCCGCACGTGCAGCGTGCCGACGGACTCGCCGGCGCGATCCGCCTGTGGATCGATCGTGATCCGCGCGCCCATGCGTTCGAGCACGCGCACGAAGCCGAGGCGCCGCGGGTTGAGGCCTACGCCGTCCACACGCACCATGCCGCCCGCGAGACCGGCCGCCGCCGCCGCCCACACGGCGGCCGACGACGGATCGCCCGGGATGTCGAGCGGAGCCTCGGGCGCGACCGCCTGCTGGCCACCGGCGACTGTCACCGTCGAGTCCTGAACGATACAGCCGAGTCCGAACGCCGGAAA
>JANOGJ010000351.1:0-2706 GCA_031405995.1 Acidobacteriota bacterium | reverse complement strand
GTGTCGTTGCCGTCTGAGATCACCACGAGAGCCTTTTTGGGACGCGTGCCTGTATCCGAGAGGGGTTTAGCCTCGGCCACCGCGTCGTACATCGCGGTGCCGCCCGTCGGCCTCACCGTCCCCAGGTCGCGCGCCACGCCGCTTCGGTCCGTCGTCCACCCACGCACGAGCGTCGGCCGGCTGTCGAACCGGTAGAGGAATACCTCGTCATGCGGGCTGAGGAGATTGCCGAGGAAGCGATTCAGCGCGCCTTCGGCCGCGATCCACTTCTCGCCGACCATGCTTCCGCTCGTGTCGATCGCGATTCCGAGACTCACAGGCACGCGCTCCGCCTCGAAATGTGCGATGGGCTGCTCCTTGCCGTCCTCGTGGAGCGTGAAGTCCTCCGCGCGCAGGCTCGGAACGAAGCGGCCGGACGCGTCGGTGACCGTCACGGTGACGCTCACGAGCTCAACGCCGGTGCGGAACGTGAAGCCCTGGCCGGTTGGCCGGTCCTGACCGTCGCCCGCGCTGGCCGACAACTGGAGAAGCGCCACCGCGGCGGCTGCCGCGGCTTTCATTCGCCCTCCTTGCGTCCCGCCGGCAACACAGGACTGGCCACTGGACGGCCGCGTTCCGGGTCGATGGCGTCCTCGGTCGTCTCGACCGGTGGCTGTCCGCGGCGATCCACGTGCGCCACGACCCCGCCGTCGGCGAGCCGGAAGCCGACGCGATATTTGCCGACGCCGGCGGTCTTCGGAATCGTCACGACGAACGTCGCCTCGTCGCCCGGCTGGAGCGACGCGGTGTCGAGCGCCGCGCGGCCCGTCGCGACAAACTGTCCCGCGTCGTCAAACAAATAGACGACCGCCACGACGTCAGTCGTCTTTCGGCCGCCGGCCGGGTTCTGGACGAGTCCCGTCACCGTGAACACGCCGAGGTCGTCGGCCGTGTGCCGCAGCGACAGCAGCTCCATCGGCAGGGCGGTGCCGGCGGGTGACGCGTTTGCGATCGCGCCGAACACGCCGAGCGAGTAGAGCGCGAATGGCAGGGCGGCGCACGCGGTGACGGCCGCCGCCACGCCGAGCCTCGCGGGCCATCGACGCGCGGGCATCCGCTCGGGTGCGCTGAATAGCGCCGTGCCGGCCTCGACCGGATCCGCGACGCCCGCCATGGTCTGCAGCGCTTCGATGCGCGCGGCGCGGCGATCCGAATTGTGCCGAAGCAGCCGCCAGGCAATCACGGACATGACGGTGCCGAGCGTGAGCGCGGACAGCGTGGCGATGACGAGCAGCGATTCCATTTAGTAGTCCCTCAATCTGAACTCCACCGAGACTTCGACGACCACATCGACGGCCGCGCCCTGGCGCCTGGCCGGATCGAATCGCCACTGGCGGACGGCGGCGATCGCGTTCTGATCGAGGCCGGCGCCAAGCCCGCGGACGACGCGGACCCGGTCCACCGATCCGCTGCGCGTGACGACGATCTCGAGGATGACGTCGCCCTCGAGCGTGCGGCGGCGCGCGTCGTCCGTGTAGACGGGACGGACTTCCTTGAGGAGCCGTGGCGGCTCGATGCCATTGCCCGGCTGGTACGGTCCGCCGCCGGTCCCGCCGCCCGAGCCCGGGCCGATGCCCGGTCCCTGGCCTTCGCCCATCCCGGTGCCGCGGCCGGTGCCGGGAACCCCGCCAGATCCGGATCCGCCGGGCGCGTTGAGGTCGGGGCGCGCGTTCAGCACGCCGGCCACGTCGACCGGATCGGCAGGTGCCGGAACGACAGGCGCAACAACCGCCTGCGGCACTTCAACGGGCGGCGTCGGCCGCTCGATCGGGCGCGGCGGAGGCGGGGCAACCCGGCGCACGGGTGGAACCGGGCTCGAGATCTTCGCGACGAGCTTGGGTTTCGGCGGCGCCCGTCGTGCCAGGGGTGGAGGATTTGGCTTCTTGACGCCGCTGCCGCCGCCCCCACCGCCGGGTCCCGGCGACATTAGGAAGACCAGCCGCGCGTTCGCCAGGGGCTGGGCCGCGGCCTTGACGTCCTGGTCGCTGAACAGGCTGCTTGACGCAATAAAGAGGAGTGCGACCAGCGCCACGGCGTGGCACAGGCCTGACAGGGTCAGCCCCGGCGTGACTCGTCGGCCGCGGTCGGCCGGCAGCGTCATGGGGGAGCGGTCATCCCCGGCCAGCTCGGCGCCGGCCGCCAGGCGGGTGACCAGCCGAACGGCATCCGCCTCGCCTACAAACCCCCGGAACGCGATGGCCTGTCCGCTTTCGAGGGCCGCCTGGACCCGTTCGAGCGTGACACCGGCCGCCTCGGCGATTTCGTCGGGCGAGTAGATCTCGGAGGCCAAGTCTATCTTTTCGGTTGATGGGCGCCTGAACTTCAACCCGTTCTCCCGTTCACCCGTTGCCTTGACTCTCCCTTTCGACGATGGCATCGTCGTCGTCGTAGGGTCAGAAAGGGTTTTTCGATGGACGTCGAAGTCGTGCCGGCCGCGTTGCGCAGCCGGTTGGGTGCCGAGGGCACGGCTGGCCTCGTGGAGTGCCTGGACCGGGCCGGGCGCGAATGGAAGGACGAAGTGGTGACTCTGGCCGTGGAGCGCTTCGCACCGTCATGCCTTTCATTTGCATCATGAAAAAAGCGGAGACGATGGAAATAGGGATCGCCATGCCGACGACCAGCGCGTCCCGCCAGCCGCCGAGAAAAATAATCAGCAGAACCACGGCC
>JANOGJ010000316.1:0-6900 GCA_031405995.1 Acidobacteriota bacterium | reverse complement strand
GTCAGCGTCGGCCGTCGCGTTCGAGGGCGCGCCGGGCGGCGAAGGATCGAATCACGCGGTCGATCCCAATAACCCGAACATCGTCTACTCGCACGGCTTTTACGGCGACTTCAGCCGCACGGACCTCAGCGTCGCGGCGCCGGCCGGACGCCGGGGCGCTCCGCCCGCCGATGCGGCGCCGGCGCCAACCGGCCTGGTCCGTGTGAAGGAAATCCAGCCGGCCTATCCCGACGCCGAGTTGCGCGCGCAGTGGATGGCGGCGTTCTTCATCTCGCCGCACGACTCGAGCATCGTCTACGCCGGCTATCAGTTCGTGTTCCGATCGACGAGCCGCGGCGACGCGTGGGAAAAGATCAGCCCGGACCTGACCAAGAACGACCGCGCCGAGATGGGCGAGAACCCCACGGCGATTCCCTATCAGTCGATCGTCGCGCTCGCGGAGTCCCCGCGCAAGAAGGACCTGCTCTACATCGGCAGCGACGACGGCCGGCTGCACACGACGATCGACGGCGGCAAGGAGTGGACGGACCTCACGGCAAAAATGCCGGTCCGCCGATGGATCTCGCGGGTCGTGCCGTCGGCGCACGCCGAGGGCACGGTGTACGTCACCCAGCGCGGCCGCGAAGACGACGACTTCGCCGCCTACGTCTACAAGTCCACGGACTTCGGCCGGACGCTGCGCAGCATCACGAACAACATCCCGGCCGGGCCGGTGAACGTCATCCGCGAGGACCCGCGGGACGCGAACGTGCTTTATGTCGGGACGGACTTCGGGGTCTACGTCTCGACGAACGGCGGCCAGTCGTGGCAGGTGCTTGGCGGCAATCTGCCCTCGACGCAGGTCTCCGACCTGCAATTCCACAAGCGGGACAACGTCATCGTCGTCTCGACCTACGGACGCGGGATGTGGGTGATTGACGCGGCGGGGATTCGGGCGGGGAGATAAGGTCCGAAGGTCCAATCGACACGGAGAACCACATGGCGAACAACCTCACGGGCGACTTCGAGGCCGTCCTTCAAGTCAGCCTTCGGCAGATCAACGGCATCCTGGCGACGATGCATCAGAGTCGAGTGGATCCGAACACATCGCCGAGCTTCGCGCACACCGCCTCGATCCACGTCGGCTCTCCTCCCCCGTGGCTCGACGCGCCGGCGCGTCGATTCGCGGAGTGGGTCGGCGCGGTCGGAAAATATACCGGCGCGACGCAACAGTCGGCCGTCGCCGCGCGCCGTTCGCTCCTGCAGCAGATGCCTCCGGGGGCCACGCAGAGGTTTGAAGAAGCCTGGACCACGTTGGACATGGATCGGATCGTCGTGGCCCCAAGCGGCAGAGCGGAAGGACGAGCCGACGTCCAGATCTCGAACCCGACCATCAGTGTCCCGGCCGGTTCCGTGTCCAAGGTCACCGTGCATGCCTTCGTGCGCGCGCAGTTCTATCCCGATCCGGGCGCCTCGTCGCTGCCCGCGCCGATTCATGGTGAAGTCACCGCCCTCTACGGCGCCAGGCCCGTCGTGCTCCCTGACGGGCGCAGGGTGCTGCGGGTGGAGATCACCGCGGACAACAACCAGATCCAATTTCATCGGGCGCCCGGAACGATCACGGCAGCGGCCGAACAGGAGATCACCGGGCGCGTGCGC
The DNA here is from genome assembly GCA_031405995.1 of Acidobacteriota bacterium. Classification (GTDB taxonomy): domain Bacteria; phylum Acidobacteriota; class Vicinamibacteria; order Vicinamibacterales; family SCN-69-37; genus JANOGJ01. The sequence continues at coordinate 5,262 of JANOGJ010000316.1, read as the reverse complement.
CACGTGATGCGCACGCATTTCGTGCCCCTCGACGTGACGCTGCCCGGAGACTTCGCCCTCTCCGAGTTCGCATCGCTCGGCGGCGGCCCCACCGAGGCGATCGTGCTGCCCCTGCAGTTGTCGGCCGCTCCCGCGGGGGGCAGCGTCACGAGCGTGACGAATCACTTCCTCGGATCGAGCGAATTCGCGATTGCCGTCAGCAAGGAGTACATCCAGCAGTTCTTCGACGCCCTCATGGGCTCGATCAGGGCGTCTGCGGCCAACCTCCAATTCTCGGTACGAAGCGCCGTGCTCGGCACGGCGAACTACACCTTCACCGTCGCCAGCCTCACGATGGTGTGGAAGGCCGGAGCCATCGAGGTCTCCGGCAGCATCAACCTCACGACCCCGGCGTGGTGGTCACCGAACGGCTACATCAGCTTCACGCAAAACCTCGGCGTGGTGCTGGACGTGCCGTCACAGACAGTCTCGGTCACGGCGCTCGGCGACCCGGAGGTCAGCGAATCGTGGTTCATCCCTCACGACTCGGCCGTGAACCGCGTCAAGCAGGCGCGCGACGCGGCATTGCCCGCCGCCAGTGCGTCCATCAACAACAACTTCGCGGCGGCCAGGACCAAGCTGGCCAGTGCGTTGACGTCGTTCGATAAGTGGTCGTCGGCGACCTACAACACGCTCGAGGTCTCACCCGATGGCATCGTCGTGCGCGGCGCCATCGGCACACGTCATCGCTACAATCCCATCGTCCACTACGAGGCGATCGACGGAGGCGCGGCATTCAGCGCGTTCCACAGCTGGATTCCCGGCGGCCGCATCGAGAGCTTCGACTGGACCTGGGTGGAAGGCGCGAGCCTGATTCCCTGGTTCAACCGCACGAAGCACATCACGTTGGAGCATCAGTTCGTCTGTCCCAAGCCGGCCGATGTGACCGGCGTCAACAGGATTTGTCTGCAGATTCGCGGGACCCGGATAACGGCCGAGGGCCTTGCCGAGGAGGTCATCGCAGGCGAGGTCTGCACGAACAACTCGCACGAGCCGTTCCTGGTGCTGCCGTCCTGGTGGATGAAGCTCCACATCGCGGATTGGCTCCCGGATCCTCCGTTCGACGCGGTGCTGTACGACATCATTGCCAGTCACGTGAACGTCGTGGCCGAGCCGCGCGGGCCCGACCATCTGACCGCCAACACCATCGTGCACTTCGCGGGCTCGCGCATGGAAAGACCATTGGAAGGGTTGTTCCAGGCCATGTCGCAGATGCGGCGCCGCGAGGTGTCACCCCGCGTGGTGCTCGTGCTGCCCGAAGGCGCCTTTGGCGCTCGCGTGAGAGAGATGGAGGAACGGCTGGGTTCGGTGCCGGAAGGCTTCCGTGGCCAGCTCCTCATGGCCGAGGACTCCGCGCGTGGATGGAGCTCCGCGTTTGCCGTGGGGGACGGGCCATCCACCCACGTGATCAACGGCCGTGGCGACTTCGCCTGGAAGCACGACGGCAGGCTGGAGCCGGCCGCGCTGGCACAGGCGCTCGACGAATTTGCCGTGGATGCGCCGCCGCCTCGATCGGTTCCGCTGCAGCTCACCGTGCGCGCGGGCGCCCACGCCCCGGGCCACGTATTCACCGACGTGCCGGGAAATCAGTTCTCGCTGCGACGGCTCCGCGGACGAACCGTCAACCTCATGTTCTGGCAATCCTGGTCGGCGCCGTGCGTCCGCGAGCTGCGGCGCCTTCAGGACACGACCGCAGATCAGCGTGGACCATTCGTGCTCGCGATCAACGGCGGCGAGAGCCAAGAGGTGCTGGCCGACATGCGCACGCGCCACGGGTTGAGCGTCGCGCTCATCCACGATCCCGATCAGGTGGTCGCGTCGGCGTACGGCGTCCGCTGCTGGCCGACGTCGGTGTCGATCAACGAAGAGGGCATCGTCGATCGGGTGCAGTTCGGCCTCGGCCACGAGCACCGGAAAGACGCGGCCGGCGCGTAGGCGCAGCGCAGCCTCGAGGTTCACAGCAGAGGGTCTTCACATGGAATGGTTCCTCCTGATCGTCCTCGTTCCCCTGATCGTCATTTCGATCGTGCTGCTCTATGGCTTTGCCGGCTGCACATCGTTTGGAGCAGCGCCAGATCCTCCGGCCCCGCCCACGCCTCCGATCACTCCGCCTGCGGGCCCGCCTGCGCCGCCTGGCAATCTCAGAGTCACCAACGTGGGGGAAACCTCCATCACTCTGGCCTGGGATCACGCGTCGCCGGCAACTGTCGAGTTCGTGATTACACGCACGGGGTTGGACCTCGTCCCGAACGCCAACTACGCGGCGATCGGCCAGGGCATCGCCACCACGTTCACCGACGGGGTGTTGGCGCCCGGCTCTGTGGTGCCAGGCACGGTCTACTCGTACACGGTGCGAGCCAAGAGTTCCACGGACCCAACGGCGTCCCCTGAGTCCAACACGGTCACGGTGAGAACTCTCAAGTGGGAAGTGGCCTACGACCAGGCACTCACGGTTGACGACGGCGTGACGCTGGCGGGCAATAGCCTGGTCCAGAGAATCGACAGGGCGACGTATCTCCCCTTCGGCGGCACGACGGTACGGCAGGTCCGGTTGACGCTCCGAGGTTCCACGGCCGGTCCCGGCGCGAATACGTTGATCGACCTGGCCACTATTTCCCATGTGCCGTTGGGCGCGTTGCCGGGAAACCCCACGCCCGATCCATGGGACTCGGAAGCCGTGCCGCTGTCGTTGGGTGCGGCCTCGTTGCCCGTCGCTGGAGGCCCGGTCATGCTCGGCCCGACGAATTTCGCGTTGAACAGAACCAAGGACCTCCTCATCGCTTTCGACATCAACGTCGGCAACACCAACGTGGCTCGGGGGCGACCGACCGTCGGCGCGTCCCAGGCCTACGCCAGAGCCAACACGGCCGAGGCGGCCACGACGAACCGATCGCCTCTGGGCTATGCGAACAGACCGGCCGGCGTGTACTTCGTCGAGAAGATCGAGGTACTGACTGCCTGATTGGTCAGGCGGTCGCCGCTACGGGCGAATCGAGACTTTCCGCGGGACCCTCGTGTCGGCCATCGCCGCGTGGTACGCGAACGACGCGACGATGGTCGCGTTCTTCATCAAGTCCTCGGCCGGCAGCGTGTCGATGAAGTCCAGGTTGGTGTGGCCCCCCGTGCCGCCGACACGGTCCTGCAGGAACTGGAACCCCGGCAGGCCCGCCCGATCGAACGGGATGTGATCCGTGCTGCCCACGCCCCGGATCGACACCGCCGTCATGCCCAGGTCGCGAAACGGCATCAGCCATGCGGTCAACATCTGCCGCGCCTGCTCGTTCCCCTGGAGGTAGATGCCTCGGTATTGGCCCGGACCGTAGTCCTGGTTGAAGTAGACCGAGAACTTGTCGTACTCCGGTGTCAGGCTCTTGGGATCCGCGGGATCGCCGAAGTGCCTGCGCACGTACTCGCGCGAGCCGTGCAGGCCCTGCTCCTCGCCGGCCCAGAGCGCGATCCGAATCGTGCGCCTCGGCCTGGCATTCACGGCCTTGAGAATGCGCATCGCTTCGAGCATGGTCGCCGCGCCCGACGTGTTGTCGCTGGCGTTGGGACTGGCGTGCCAGGTGTCGAAGTGCGCGCCGATCATCACAACCTCGCCCTTGAGGTCCGTGCCCGCGATCTCGCCAATCACGTTGCTCGCCTGCTCGACGGTCGCGCCGATGCGGTTGCGCACCTCGACGTCGACCGTGACCGGAACCCCGCGCGCGAGGAGGCGGTACATCCGGTTGTAGTGCTCCGGTGTGACGGCGACGATGGCCGGCGACGCCAGGGTCTCGGCGCGGCTCCACTTGTCGGCGGCCGTGCCCGGGCGCGAGAAGCCGCGGACGGCGCCCATCCAGCCGCTATCGCACTGGAACACCACGGCCACGCCCTCCGCCTTGTAGAACTTCATCTTGTCGACCGCGCTCACGACATCCGGATTCGCCCGCCCCGGCGGCGCGGGCGGGGCCGCCGGCGGAACGATTGCCTCTTCGAGCGCCTTCAGCTCGGCGTCCGTGTAGCGCGGCGTGCCCGCGGCAATCCTCGCGAGATCGACGGCGGCCGGCGGCGTGGCCAGCACGGCCATGCCGCTCAGCGTGCCGCGGAGGCGCTCGAGGTCGCTCTTCGTGCGGATCTCCGCGACGACCGCCTTCACGATCTTCCGGCCGTTCGTGCCCGGCGTGTGCGCGAGCGGGAAGCCGACCATCGGCTGATAGTCCGGCTCGAGGAGGTGGAGCGACGTGAACTCGTTATCCCACGTCGTGCCGTAGTCCATGAAGGGTTCGATCGCGACGTTGGTCAGGCCGAGCCGCTCCATCTCGGCCTTGGCCCAGGCTTGCGCGCGCTTCATGTCGTCGGACAGTGTCAGGCGCGCGCCGAGGACGTCGGCGATGTACGACGCCGTGTCCATGACGTGCGATTTCTTCAGGCCTTCCTCGCGAATCTTCGCGACCATCGGCCAGTCGACCGGCGGCACAGACGCCTGGGCGACGAGCGCGAGGGACACCAGGGGCAGCGCCACGAAGGTCAGACGTGCGCGGATCGGGAACGGCATGCCGGCTCTCCTATCTACACTTCGATCGCCGTGGGTGCGGCTTACTGCTTCTTGGCCTTGAGCCCCTCGATCCAGTGCATCGCCGCGGTCAGCCCGGGGATGGGCACCTCCGGGACAATCTGCGCCGTCGCCAGGGCGCCCGTGAGCACGCGCTGAAACGAAAGGAACCGCTGGCCGTCGTCCGACACGCCGTACGTGTGGTAGTCGCTGCCGGAATGCGCATAGCGGAGTGCCACCAGCCGGATCGCTTCTTTGGGACTGCCGGCCTCGATCGATCCGCCGATGGCCTTGATGGACGCGGCGTACACGGGCCCGAGGAACGCGGCGCCGTTCGTGTAGGCGCCGTACGCGCCGGCGTTCCCCAGCGAATGGAAGTAGAGCTCCTGGCTGTCCTTCCGCCACCGCGGCCAGTCGGCGCCGATTCCCGCATCGGGCGAGATCTGCCAGCGGCCGGTGCCGGAGGGAAACGGCTGCACGTACACCTCCTTGCGCCCGGTCAGTTCAGACGTGTACGCAATCCACTTGCCGTCCGGGGACACCTGCGGGTGCGTCTCGTTCTTTGCCGACGCTACGAACGGCACCGGCTTCTTGTCACCGTCGAGCGGCAGGATCCAGATATCGCCCAGCGTCTTCGGGTCGTGCACCCAGAAGACGATCCGCTTGCCGTCCCGGGACCACGACATCGG
>JANOGJ010000293.1:0-3660 GCA_031405995.1 Acidobacteriota bacterium | reverse complement strand
GGTCGGCGTCCTGTCGACGCGGGTTCAGACGCCGGCCATGCTGACGGGTATGATCGCCGGCACCGCGGTGCTCGTCGTCGTGTGGTGGACCGGCGCCGTGGCGTGGACCTGGTACGCCTTCATCGGCGCCGCGGTCACGAGCCTCGTGGCCGTGGCGGTCCGTCGTCGCTAGCCGCCCTAGAACCCGATCCTGACCCCGCCGTTGACAACTCGTCCTTCGAGCGGCGCCCAGGCGTCGACCGTCCACCGGCCGTCGATCGCGCGGTCCGGACGAAGCATCGGATCCCATCTCGTCTGCCGGACGCCGGTGAGGTTCTCGCCGTTCACGAACAGCTTCCAGCGTCCGAAGCGCCGCTCGGCGAGGAGACCGACGATGACGTACGGCTCGCTCGTCGAACGGTACGGGTTCGCGTCGAGCCGCTGCCGGCCGGTGACGTAGACCTCCAGGCCGACCCGGCCGACGTCCTCGGACTCGGCCATGGCGACGATGCCCGCGCTGTGGCGCGGCGTCAGGGCGACGTCGAGCCGGCCCGGGTCCGACGCCTCGCGCGCGCGGACGAACGTGTAGGTGCCCGTGACGGCAAACGGCGCGCGCCGAAACGTGGCCAGTACTTCCGTGCCCGTCGTGGTCGCCGGGTCGCCCTGATTCGCGAGCGTGAACGTCGCCCGATCGACGGACGCGGCGTGCGTCACGCGAGACGTGAACACGGTCAGCGTCACTGACGCCGGGCCGATCGCGCGCGTGACGTCGGCCGAGGCACTTCGTCCGCGCTCCGCCCGCAACGGCGCCGGAATCGACAGGCGCGAGAGTCCGGCCGCCTCGGTTTCCTCGGTCAGCGCGGTGGGAGCAAAAAATCCACCACCCGTCGACACGCGGCCCGTCCAGGGTCCGGACCTCAGGAGCGCGGAAATCCTCGGGCTCACGAACCAGCCGTCGCGGCTGTGATGATCGACGCGTCCGCTGACCGATACCGACAACCAGCGCCGGATGTCGAGATCGTCCTGGAGGAACACCCCGGGCGTCGTGAACGAGTAGCCGAACTGCGGAAGGTCCGTCGGGCGGTACGCGTCGCGCTCGATCGCGAGCCCGGCAACCCAGGTGTGGGGGCCGCGCGCGCCCCGAATCGCCAGTTCGCTGAACGCCGTGTCGTGCCGGTCGCGCTCCCGCACATCCCCAAAGTCGTGCGTGTGCCACTGCCGCGAGAGCGCCGCCCTCGCCGTGAGGACGTAGCGTCCGGCGAGCACCGTCTGTCCTTGCGCGCCGGCGTCGATGCGGCGCGTATCGAGCGCTTCCCGGTACTCGCCGCCGGTTACGGGCAGCACGGACCCGGGCTCCGTGCCTCCCGTCCGTGTTTCCCACGTCGTGCCGACGGTGGCGAAAAACGAGCGGCCCTCGCCGTCGTCCCAGAACACGCGCGGCCGCGCGACGCCCCGCGCGTAGCCGGGGAGATCGGCCCAGCCATCGGCATTGACGTCGGTCTGGCTCTGGCGGTGCGCGCTGGCGAGGAACGTTGCGCTCCAGGTCTCCGACAGCGGCGACGACACCCAGAGCACCGCGTCTGTCGCGCCCCGCGTCGATTGATTGAACAGCACTTCGCGGTCGCGCGCCTTGCCCGGCCGCCGCGACAGCAGGTTGACGACGCCACCCATCGCGCCCGATCCGTAGAGCGCGGATGCGACGCCCTTGATGACCTCGACCTGGCCAAGGTCCATCGGCGGAATCTGGAGCAGGCCGAGGCCGCCGGGCTGCTCGCCGTAGAGCGGCAGGCCGTCGGAGAGGAATCGCGTGTAACGGCCGCGCATCCCCTGGATGCGGACGCTCGCGGCGCCGAGCGACGGTGACGTCGCCTGCACCCGCAGGCCGCCCATCTCGTTGAGCATCATGACGATATCGCCGGGCGTCATGAGCATCTTCTCCTCGATCTCTTCGCGGTTCAGCGCCTCGACCCGCATCGGCTGATCCTCGAGGCGTCGGCCGGTGCGGGTGCTCGCGACGACCGTGACTTCCTCCTCGACGCTCGGACGCGGCGTCAGCTCGACGAGCACGGGGCGCTCCGTCCCGGACACGACCTCGACCCGGACCGAGGCCGGGACGAACCTGTCCTTGCTGATCCCGATCTCCAGGGTGCCGGGCGGCGCCGTGACCAGGGCGATCCCGAGCGGGTTCGTCAGTTGCGTCGAGGTCCCGGCGGTGACGGTCGCCTCGGGCACCGGCCCGGTCGGGGATCGCACTTCGATCCGCAGCGTCCCCGGGGCGGTTTGCTGGGCCCAGGCTTGGCCCCCCGACGTCGCCAGGACCCCCAGGACCAGACCAGCCAGCCGGGCGGTCGTCCTAAAGAATTGCCCTAATGTGTTCGCCCGTGATGAAATGGTCCGTTCGCGCATGCGTGTAACTGCTCATTCTATGAAGTCCGGCGTGCTGGGGGCGATTCTGACGGGCGTGGCGCTCGGCGGGTCGGCCTGTGCCAACGAGACCGTCACGCCAACGCCTGGTCCCGCGACGAAGCCGGTCGCCATCGAGACCTTCGCCGGCACGCTGCCCAAGGAAGGCTCCCGCTTCTATTCCTTTACGGTGGCCCAGTCGGGGACGGTGTCGATCATGCTGCTCGGCCTGGTCGAGAACGGCGCCCCGTCGACGGCCACGGTCCTGCTGACCCTCGGAGTGCCGCGCGCGACGGACTGCATTGGCACCTCGAGCGTTGTGGTTGGCGTCGGCGTGGGGCCGCAACTCTCGCTCGCGCTCGATCCCCTGATCTACTGCGCCCGGATCGCGGATATCGGCAACCTGACGGCGCCGACGGCGGCTTTTTCCATCAACATCGTGCGGCCGAGATGAAACACGCGTCCCGCCTCCTCATCGTGATGGCGATCGTCGTCGCGGCGGCCCTGGGCGCCGCGGCGTGCGGCGATTCTCCCGCGGCGCCGACAGCGCCCACCGCCATCGACACAAGGACGTTGCTGTTTTCCGGGACCCTGGCGCCTGGAGACTCGATCTTCTACTCGATCCTAATGGAGCACACGCAGGTGCTTGGCGTGACGATCGCCAGCACGACGCTCGGGCCGACCGGTCCGGCACAGCCGACAGCCGCCAGCATCGGCGTGGGCGTTCCGAGCGGCACGCAGTGCGTGTTGAGGTCGCCGGCGGTGACGGTGACGCCCGGGCTCGTGGCTCAGGTTGCGGTCCAGCTGGATCCCGGCACGTACTGCGTTCGAATCGCTGACGCCGGCTTCTTCCCGGCGCCCATGGACTTCGCGGTGCGCATCAACATCGGCGAGCCGGCCAGCGCTACGCCGGCAGGGGCCACCGAGACGTTTGCCTCGAGCGTGGCGATTCAAGGGGCGTCGTCGCGCACCTTCACCGCGTCGCAGGCCGGCACCGTGCGCCTGACGCTGCAGAGCCTCGGCGCGCCCGCGACGGCGATTGGCCTGGGCATCGGCATTCCACGGATCGACGGGGCCGGGTGCGTCTTGTCGCAGTCGGTGACGACGGGACCAGGCGCCGGCCCGCACCTCACGGCCGCCGTCTCGCCAGGCACCTATTGCGTCAGGATCTTCGACCCGGGCACGCTCCCGAGCCCGGCGACGTTCTCCGTGCAGATCGTCTATCCGTAAAGTCGGAAGGGGTCGTACCTCGATCTGTGGAAAACTCAGGGGACACTC
>JANOGJ010000286.1:0-3924 GCA_031405995.1 Acidobacteriota bacterium | reverse complement strand
CCCTCAGGCAGCAACGCGACGTTCACCTGGAAGCCCTCGGTCACGAGAAGCTCGGAGGACCGGCTGGCCGCCCCCTGGCCGGCCGCGTCCGGGTCGAAACTGAGCACGACCTTCCCCGTGAAACGTTTCAGTATACGGGCTTGGCCGCTCGAAAGCGCGGTTCCGCACGAGGCGACGACGGGTTGGATGCCGGCCTGCCAGACCTGCGCCAAGTCGAAGTACCCCTCGACCAGCACACAATAATTGTGCTTCCGAATGGCCCCTTTCGTCACGTCCAGACCGTAGAGCGTCCGGCCCTTGGTGTAGAGGGGGGTTTCGGGCGAATTGAGGTACTTGGGCACCTGGCCGGGGTCGAGCGCCCGGCCCCCAAACGCGACAATTGCGCCTGAATCTCGCGAAATCGGGATCATCAACCGGTTCCGGAACCGGTCCACCACCCGGCCCCCGTCCAGCTCCATGACCAGCCCGCTCTTGATTTGCAGGGCCAGGGCCACTTTTTGATCGGCGAAAAGGCCGTGCAACGTGTCCCGGCCGGCTGCCGGGGCGTAGCCGTATCGGAAGGTCTCTATAGTCTCTGGACGGAGGAGGCGTGATTCGAGTTCCCTCCGGGCCCGCGCGCCGGCGGGGGAGGCGAGCTGCTCCCGGTAGAACGCCACCGCGACCTCGTGCAGCTTCACGAGCGCCTCGCGCTCCGTGGCAGCGGCCCGGTCGTCCGAGCCCCCCTCGCCCTCGGGCACCGCCATCCCGGCCCGCCCGGCCAGATAGCGCACCGCCTCCGGAAACGGCATCTTCTGATGGAGCTCGACGAACTTCACGACATCGCCGCCCGCGCCGCACCCGAAGCACTTGAAGAAGCCCTTGTCTTTGTTGACGTTGAACGACGGCGTCTTCTCCTGGTGAAACGGACACAGGCCCTTCCAGGTCCCGCCCGTCTTCTTGAGCGGCACCACGTCCCCGATGACCGAGACGATGTCCGTCTGGGTCTTCAGGTCGTCGATGAAGGATTGGGGGAATAGGGCCATCGGAAATCGGCAATCTTCAATCTTCAATCGGCAAACGGGAATCGGCAATCGCCAATCGGGCTATCGATAGTCGATCAACCGATTCATCGATCAATCGATTATCGATTGCCGATCGTCGATTGTCGATGCGCGAATCGCCATCAGTCTCTTAGCTCGACAATCGTCGCACCCTGCCCGCCTTCGTTGTCAGGTGCGGCGGCTGCGGTCGCGACGAGCGGATGGTCCTTCAGGAACTTGCGGATCGCATCCCGCAGCCGGCCGGTGCCGTGCCCGTGGACGACGCGCAGGCGCCGAGCGTCCGAGAGAATCGACGCGTCCAGGAACTTCTCCACGCGGTCCAGCGCTTCGTCGACCGTCGCGCCAATCACGACCAGTTCGGCGGACGCCGCGGGCGTCAGCGGGCTCTCGGATCGGGAGGCCGGCTTGGCGCCGCGCGGTCCGGAGGGGCGGTCTCCGTCGCGGCCGCCTTTCGACGCGCGCCTGAGGCCGGAGAGCGGGACGCGCATCCGCTTGCCGCGAATCTCCACGTCGGCGTTCCCGCCGGACACGCCGCGCACGATGCCCTCGGCGCCGAACGAGACGACCAGCACCCGCTGCCCGACGTCCGGCTCGCCGTCGAGGGCGCCGGCCTCCTCGGCGGGGGCTTCCGGTGACCCGACGCTCGCCCCGATCGCGGCGAGCGCCGATCGCGCCTCAGCGCCGATGCCCCCGACGTCGCCCGTCGACAGGCCCGCGCCGCGCGCGCCTGCCTTGCGCCCGGCCTGGTCGGCGAGCGTCGCGGCCTTGGTCTTGAGGCGGGTGACGACGGCGTCCACCTCGGCGCGGGCTTCGCGGAGCTTCTCGGTGACCTTGTCGTCGAGCCGCTTCTTCAACACCGCCTCGCGTTCGGCGAGCCGGGACTCGCGCGCCTGCAGCGCTTCGCGATCGCGGGCGATCGCCTGCTGGTCCTGCTGCGCGCGCAGCTTCTCGCGCTCGACGGCCGCCAGCTCCTGATCGACGCGCGCCAGGTGCGCGGCGAGCACCGACTCGCGGCCCGATCGCCGCGCGCGCGCGTCCGCGATGACTGAGGCGGGCATACCGAGTCGTTCCGCAATCTCGAGCGCCAGGCTGCGTCCGGGCGCGCCGTAGATCAGCCTGTAGGTCGGGGCGTACGTCTCCGGATTGAATCCGAACGCCGCGGCCGTCGCGCCCTCGCTCGTCGCCGCGTACGACTTCAGGGCATCGTCATGGGTCGTCGCGACGACGAGCGCGCCGCGCTTCTGGAAATGGTCGATGACCGCCGCGCCGAGCGCGCCGCCTTCGACCGGGTCCATGCCGCCGCCGACCTCGTCGAGCAGCACGAGCGCCGGCTGCTCGAGCTCGCGCTCGATGGCGACGAGGTGGGCGACGTGCGCCGAGAACGTGCTCAGGCTCGCCGCGATCGACTGCTCGTCGCCGATGTCGGCGAAGATCGATCGGAACGGCGTGAACGCGCTGCCGGCGTCGACCGGAATCAGGAGGCCGGCCTGCGCCATGAGCGCGAGCAGCCCGAACGCTTTCAGTGCGACGGTCTTGCCGCCGGTGTTGGGACCGGAGATCACGAGCGCGCGGGCCGGCGGAATCAAGACGAGGTCGGCGGCGACCACCACGCGAGGGGCCAGGCCTCGCTCGCCGACAGGCAGGCCAGACCCCTCTGTTAAGTCGCGCACGGCCGGAATCAGCAGCGGGTGCCTCGCGCCTCGGAACTCGATGCGGCCGTCCGTGGTCAGCGCCGGGGCCGTGCCGTCCATGCGCGCGGCCAGGCGCGCCTTTGCGAAGAGCTCATCCAGGTCGGCGGCCGCGGCCGTGACGGCGTCGAGGTCCGGCCGCCGCAGGCGGAACGCGTTCGTCAGCGCGAGCAGGATCCGATACACCTCGTGCTTCTCGCGCTCGGCGAGCGCGACGACGTCGTTGTTGAGCTCGATCGTCGACAGCGGCTCGACGTACAGGCTCGCGCCGCTCGCGGAGCTGCCATGCACGATGCCCGGCAGGGCGTCCTTGTGTTCGGCCCGCACGACGAGCACGTACCGCCCCTGCCGGTCGGTGACGATCTGGTCCTGGAGGTACTTCGCGGTGTCGCGCCCGCGGGTCAGGCCTTCGAGCGTGGACCGCAGTTTCGCACGCTGGCGGCGCAGCGCGTCCCGAATGTCGCGCAGCGCGGGTGAGGCCTCGTCGCTGATGTCGCCCGACGGCATCACGGCCTTCGCGACACCGGCGATTTCGACGGCGAACTCGCGCACGCCGGCGACGACGTCCCGCAGGCCGGGGCCGCCGCTCTCGCGCACGCCCGTCGCCGCGGCCGTGACCGATCCGATGAACCGCACGAGCCCCAGGAGATGCAGGGGCACGAGCGGCTCGTCGTCGAGCGCCAGATCCGCGAGGAGGTCGTCCAGGTCGTCGGGGGCGTCGAGGGCCAGCCGCCGGCCCGTGCCGAGCAGGGCGACGGCCTCCCGCGTCAGGTCGAGGCGGCGCTGCACTTCGTCGGCGTCCGTCGCCGGCTCGAGAGCCCGCGCGCGCGCCCGGCCGAGCGAGGTCGACGTCTCGCGCGCGAGTACCTCGCGAATGCGATCGAACTCGAGGGTGCGGTACACGGCGGGCTTCATGTCCAGCCCGGTTCACGCGAGGTGGTTGATCGAACTCGCAATCGCCGCCGCGCCGAAGCCGTTGTCGATGTTCACGACCGAGACGCCCGTCGCGCACGAGTTGAGCATCGCCAGGAGCGCCGTGAGCCCGCCGAAGCTCGCGCCGTAGCCGATGCTCGTCGGCACGGCGACGACCGGCACGCGCACGAGGCCGCCGATCACGCTCGGGAGCGCGCCTTCCATGCCCGCCACCGCGATGATGACCCGCGCCGCGAGCAGGCGATCGCGCTCGGCGAGCAGGC
>JANOGJ010000234.1:0-3433 GCA_031405995.1 Acidobacteriota bacterium | reverse complement strand
CGCGAGGGCAAGGACGAGCTCGCGCACGCCGCGGCCGGCACGCTCCCCGCGCTGGTGGACCGAGCCGACCTGTTGGGCTTCCTGCACTGCCACACCGTGTACAGCGACGGGACCAACACCGTGGCGGAGCTGGCCGAGGCTTGCCGGGCCGAAGGGTATCTGTACGTGGGCATCACGGACCACTCGGAGAACGCCGCCTTCGCCGGTGGGCTGCGCGAGGAGATGATCGCGGAGCAACATCGGGAGATCGACGCGTTCAACCGGACCGCGCCGGGGATCCGCGTCCTCAAGGGTGTCGAAGCGGACATCCTCGCCGACGGGTCGCTCGACTACGGCGCCGTGTTCCTGGACCGGTTCGACTTCATCATCGCCTCCGTCCACTCGCGGCTCGACATGGACGAGCCCGCCATGACCGCGCGCGTTCTCAAGGCGATGGACGACCCGCACATGGCCATCCTGGGCCACCCGACCGGCCGGCTCCTGCTCTCGCGCGATCCATACCCGATCGACATGCACGCCGTCATCAGGGGTGCTGCCGGACGCGGCGTGGCGATCGAGATCAACGCCGACCCCCAGCGGCTCGACCTCGACTGGAGGCTCTGCGCCGAGGCGCGGGACGCGGGCGTTCCCATCTCGATCGGCGCGGACGCGCATAGCATCGCCGGGCTCTCGAACGTGGACGTGGGAGTCGGCATCGCGCGGAAGGCCGGCCTCGAGGCGCGGGACATCCTGAACACGCGGGACGTGGAGGGGTTTCTGAAGCATGTCGAAGCGAGAAAACGGCGGTAAGGCGGCAGGAAGGAAGGGCGGTGCGGCGGTATCTCGTGATCGCTGGACCAAAGGTCTCGGCCGTCCGGCCATCCGTCCAGCGTCTCAGCGGATCGGGGCGATCATCGAGCGGCTGTATGCCCGCTTCCCCGAAGCGAAGTGCGCGCTCGACCACCGTGACCCGCTCCAGCTCCTCGTCGCGACGATCCTCTCGGCGCAGTGCACCGACGTGCGCGTGAACATCGTGACGAAGACCCTGTTCAGGCGTTATCGCAGCGCCAGGGACTACGCCGCCGCGAATCCGGCCGCGTTCGAGAAGGAGATCCAGAGCACCGGGTTCTTCCGCAACAAGACCAGGAGCATACTCGGAATGGCGAACGCCCTGCTCGAGCGGCACGGCGGCAAGGTGCCCGCCACCATGGACGAGCTGACCGAGCTGCCGGGCGTGGGACGCAAGACCGCCAACGTCATCCTGGGCACCGCGTTCGGGAAGAACGAGGGCGTCGTGGTGGACACCCACGTCGGGCGCATCGCCAAACGCCTGCGACTCACCCGGCACACCGACCCGGTGAAGATCGAGCTGGACTTGATGAAAGTCGTGCCGCGCGCCGAGTGGACGCAGTTCGCGCACACGCTGATCCACCACGGCCGCGCCATCTGCGCGGCGCGCCAGCCGAAATGCGAGATCTGCCCGATCACCGACCTGTGCCCGTCGTCGGAGGTGTGAGATGAGCAAGTCGTCGGGCGGCAGCGAGGACGTCCTCCAGCAGCTGAGGGACCGCGACGCGGTGGTCCGGCGCGACGCAGCCCGCTCACTGGGCGCCGCCAAGAGGAAGGAGTACGTGAAGGAACTCAGCCTCATGCTGGTCGAAGACCCGTCCGCGCCCGTGCGTCGGGCCGCAGCCGAAGCGCTCGGCCTCATAGGCGACCGGAGCGCCAAGGCGGTGCTCGAGCGCGCCGGCGCGTACGACGACGACCACGAGGTGAAGAAGGCGGCGGTCGGCGCGCTAACGCGGCTGGGGTTCAAGTCCGGTGAGATGCCGGGAATCCTGCCGACGAGTCGGGAGTGAAAGACGGACGGACGAAGAGACCGGGGGGCGGACCGGAGTTCGCGGCGAACCGCCGGCCGGCGCAGGCTGCATGAACCGTCTCGCGAACGAGGCATCGGCGTACCTGACGTCCGCCGCGCATCAGCCGGTCCACTGGCATCCCTGGAGCGATGAAGCGTTCGCGCGCGCGCTCGCGGACGACAAGCCGATCCTGCTCGATATCGGCGCGGTGTGGTGCCACTGGTGCCACGTGATGGACGGCGAGTCGTACGAGGATCCGGAGCTCGCCGCGTTCCTCAACCAGCGTTTCGTCTGCATCAAGGTGGACCGTGACGAGCGCCCCGATGTGGACTCGCGTTACCAGCGCGCCGTGCAGGCGCTCACCGGCCAGGGCGGCTGGCCCCTCACCGCCCTCCTGACGCCCGACGGCGAGGTCTTCTACGGCGGCACGTACTTCCCGCCCGACGGCAGATTCGGCCGGCCGGGCTTCCGCGCCGTCCTCGAGCGGGTACTCGAGACCTTCCACGAGCAGCGCGACAAGGTCGCGGCGACGGCCAAGCAGGTGCGCGATCACCTCGGCCAGGCGCTGAACGAGGCGTCGCGCGGCGACCTGTCACCCGTACTCCTCAGCCAGGCCGCCGAGAAGATGGCGCGGCTGTTCGACTGGCGGCACGGCGGATTCGGGACGCAACCCAAGTTCCCGCACCCAGCGGCGGTGGAGTTCCTGCTCGCGCGCTGGTGGGACACCGGCGAGCCGTGGCTCCGGGAGCTGGCGGAGAAGACCCTGAGCGGGATGGCGCGCGGCGGCGTCTACGACCAGATCGGCGGCGGGTTCCACCGATACTCAGTGGACGAGCGATGGGTCGTGCCCCACTTCGAGAAGATGTCATACGACAACTCGGAGCTGCTCAAGGCCTACGCGCACGCTTACGCCGCGCTCGGCAACCCGCTCTACCGCGACGTGGCCGAGGGGATCGTGGGATGGAGCTTCGAGGTGCTGTGCGACCGGGAGCGCGGAGGCTTCGCGGCGTCGCAGGACGCGGACGTCGGCCTCAACGACGACGGCGACTACTTCACCTGGACGGAGGACGAGGCGCGCGCCGCGCTCTCGGCCGAGGAGTGGGAGATCGCTCGGCGGCGTTGGGACATCTACCCGGAAGGGGAGATGCATCATGATCCCGCGAAGAACGTCCTGTGGGTGGCTCGAAGCGTCGAGGCGCTGGCCGAAGAGCTGAAGGTCGAAGAATCGAAGGTCGAAGCACTGCTCGCGAGCGCCAAGGCCAAGCTGGCGGCGGCCCGGGAAAAGCGGACCGCGCCGTTCGTGGACCGCACTATCTACGTCGGGTGGAACGCGATGATGGCGGAGGCGTTCTTCGACGCGGGGGCGGCGCTGGGTCGCGCCGACTGCGTCGCCTTTGCCCTGAAGACCTGCGAGCGGCTGTGGAACGAAGCGTTCGTCCCCGGCCACGGGATGCCCCATCGTCTCGGCACCCAAGGTACGGCTCCCAGCTCCCGGCTCCCGGAGGGTACCGCTGCCCGCTCCCCGCTCCCCCCCGGCCCCTGGCTCCTCGACGACCAGGCCCAGGCGGCCTCCGCGTTCCTCGCCGCGTACGAGC
>JANOGJ010000227.1:0-7239 GCA_031405995.1 Acidobacteriota bacterium | reverse complement strand
AGTTCGAGACCTTTGATTTGCCGCAGCGGAGCGATGTGCTCCTGCACGTCCTCGCTGCGATGGAACACGGCGAGCCGCAGCGCCGGTCCTTGAGTCGGAGCTGACGCGAACGATCGCGACTCTGGGTTTTCGGGCATGTCCGTCGAATGAACCGCGACAACTATACCTCGGAGATCGCCGCGAATATATTGCGCTGACGCCAACAATCGCCGTGTTTTCAAGCGGAAACCACGAAACTGAAACCCTCGGCCGCTCGATCGGTCAGTTAGTCATCCATTAGCGAGACGAAAGCAATCCTCATGGCATAATTGTCGCTGGAGGTCACTCTACGTGACGATGCTCGATCGGATGCGGCGCCACAAAATCTGGCTCAAGTGGAGCCTCGGCATCGTCGCAGTGACGTTCGTCCTGCTGTACGTGCCCAGCTTTTTGCAGCCGTCGGGCACCGGCGCGCCGTCGGATGCCATCGCCTCGGTGGAAGGCCAGAAGGTGACGGTCGCGGAGTTTCAGCGCGCGTACGAAAGCCAGCTCTCCCAGCTGCGACAGGCGTACGGCGATCAGATGAACGAGCAGATGCTGCGCCAGCTCGGCATCGCGCAGCGCGTCGTGCAGCAGCTCGTCAGCGACCAGGCGGTGTTCGTGGAGGCGACGCGCCTCGGCATCACCGTCTCCGACGCGGAGTTGCGGGAGCGGATCGAGCGGCTCCCCGGCCTGCAGGAGAACGGCCGCTTCATCGGGTACCCACGCTACCGGCAGTTCCTCCAGTACCAGCGCCCACCGTTGCGGCCCGCCGACTTCGAAGAAGACGTGCGGCGGTCGGTCGCGATGGAAAAACTCCAGATGGCCGCGACGTCGTGGGTGCGCGTGACCGACGCCGAGGCGGACCAGGAGTACCGGCGCCGCAACGAGAAGGTCAAGCTCGACCTCGCCGTGTTCACGGCCACGCAGTTCCGCGCGAAGATCCAGCCGACTGACGCCGACCTCCAAGCCCAATTCTCCGCCAACCAGGAGACGTACCGCACGCCCGAGAAGCGGCGCGTCAGGTTTCTCGCGATCGACGCCGACACGCTGCGCGCCAAGATGACGGTCACGCCCGAGGAGGTCGCGGCCCGCTACCAGCAGAACGCCTCGACCTACCACACGCCGGAGCAGGTACGCGCCAGCCACATCCTCTTCAAGACCGACGGCAAGGACGAAGCCGTCGTGAAGAAGGTCGCCGAAGGCGTGCTGGCCAAGGTGAAGGCGGGCGGCAACTTCGCCGCGCTCGCGAAGCAGCACTCCGAGGACGGGTCGAAGGACAACGGCGGCGACCTGGACTTCAAGGGCCGGGGCGAATGGGTGAAGGAATTCGAGGACGCCGCGTTCGGCCTGCCGGTCGGACAGACGAGCGGCCTCGTCAAGTCGCAGTTCGGCTTCCACATCATCCGGACGACCGACAAGCGCGCGGAAGTGACCCGCGCGCTCGCCGACGTCAAGGCGCAGCTCGAAGATCAGATCAAGGCCGAGAAGGCCCAGACCGAAGCGACGCGCCTGCAGGACGACGTAGCCAAGGAGATCGACGACCCCAGCGACCTCGACCGCGTCGCGCGGGCGCGCGGGTGGACCGTGGGCGACTCGGGCCTGTTCTCGCGCGAGGAACCGCTCGCGGGGCTCGGCTTTGCGCCGGCCGTGACGTCCGAGGCGTTCACGCTCGAGCAGGGCAAGGTCAGCGGCGTGCTGCGCACGCAACAGGGCTACGCCTGGATCACGCTCGTCGAGGTCAAGGCGTCGGCGCTGCCCGTCCTCGCCGAGGTCAAGGACAAGGTCCGCGAGGACGTGATCCGGATCAAGGCGGTGGAACTCGCGCGGGCGAAGGCCGACGCGATGGCCAAGGCGGCGCGCGGCAACTTCGCCGCGGCGGCCAAGGTGGCGGGCGTCGAGGTGAAGACGACGGACCTCATCGCGCGCGGGGCGGCGCTGCCGGAAGTGGGCGTCAGCAAGGCGGTCGAGGACGCGGTCTTCGCGCTGAAGGTGAACGAGACGACGGCGCCGATCGCGACGGAAAACGCGGTGGTGGTCGCGCGCGTCCGCGAGCGACAGGACATCAAGGTCGACGACATGGCCACGGGCCGCGACGCGATCCGCACCGAGCTCATCCAGCAGCGCCGGAACGAGTTTTTCGGCGCCTACATGGTGAAGGCACAGACCAAGATGCGGGTGCAGTACTTCGAGGCGGCGATCAAGGCGATTCTGAACCAATCGTAGACATTGGCCAATGGCCATTGGTTATTGGCCATTGCATTGGGTCATTGACCATTGGTTATTGGATTGACCATTGATCATTGATCATTGGGCTATCGACGTAGCCGCTGGGCTTCAGCCGCGCGGTCGCGGTCTCGACGCGTCGTAGGGTGCTTCGGGCTTCGAAGCGCCGCTCGGTTCTGAGTTCTAAGTTAACTCGCGTCGCAGGCCTACCGTCGTCGATTCTCGACGCCGCCGCGCTGGCGCAACAGATCGCCGACCGCCGGCTGTTTCGCCTGCAGCGCCCAGTCGAGCGCGGTCCAGTTCGCGCCGTCGCCGACGAGTTGCGGACTGTTCGGGATGTTCGGATCGTCGCCCTTCGACAACACCAACCGCGCGACCTCAACGTGCCCGAATTGCGCGGCCGCCGTGAGCGGCGTCTGTCCCAGATTCTCGTGCCGAAAACCCGACCGCGAGGGCTCGTTGGGATCGACGCCGAGCCGCAACGACCATCGCGCGCCCGCGACCTCGCCTCGCGCGGCCTGGCCCATCAGCGTGTTCGTTGTGGGTCAGGACAGCCACAACACGAACGCGAAGCCCACCACGATGAGCGCTGCCAGCGCGGTTCGGAATCCCCCTGCCTTCACAGTCGCATCGTTCCGGGTCTTTAAGTTCTGAGTTCTGAGTTCCAAGTTCTAAGTTGACCAGCGTCGCCTATCGTTCTCTCCAAAACACATTCGGCATCACCATCAGCGGCTCGCCGCGGCGGAACCGCAGGACGCCAGACACGACCGACGGCACGACGCGCGCCTCGGGGCGCCGCAACAGCACCTCGAGGCCGCTCGCGATCGTCACGCCGAACGGGTTGGACAGAATCTCGTACACCGATCGCGGCTGCGGGTAGACGACGAGCTCGACCAGCTTCGACGAGTCGATCTTGGCCCTCTCCTTCGCGATTTGAATCGCGCGGTCGAGGCCGCCGAGCTCGTCCACGAGCCCGATGCCCTGCGCCTGGCGGCCCGTCCACACGCGCCCCTGCGCGACCGCGTCCACCTTCTCGGCCGGCATGCGCCGCCCCTCCGCGACCCGTGAGAGGAACAGCTCGTACGTCGTCTGCATCTGCTCTGAAATCCGCGCGCGTTCGGCCGGTGTGAACGGCTGGAACGGCGAGTAGATGTCGGCGGACCGGCCGTCGCTCACGCCGTCCACCGCGATGCCGAGCTTCTCGAGCCCGCCCTTCACCACGAACTTCCCCGTCGCCACGCCGATCGAGCCCGTAATCGTCCCCGGCTGGGCGACGATGGCGTGCGCCGGCGCCGCCATGTAGTAGCCGCCCGACGCCGCGACGTCGCCCATCGAGACGATGACCGGCTTCACGTCTCGGGCAAGCATCAGTTCCCGCCAGATCACCTCGGACGCGATCGCCGATCCGCCCGGGCTGTCGATCCGCACGACGATGGCGCGGATGGAAGGATCCACGCGGACCTTGCGCACCCAGGACGCGAACGTGTCCGAGCCGAGCACGGCGCCCGTGGGTCCGTCGAACGAACTCCGGCCGCTGGCGATCATCCCCACGCCGTAGAGGACCGCGATGCGCGCGCCCGAGGCGTACTCGCCGAGCCGGACCGGCACCCGCGCGTACGACTCCCCTTCCAGGCGGCTGGTCCCGGCCACCGGCGCCTCATCGTCCACCTGATCCTCGTAGGCGAGCGCGTCGACGAGGCCCGCGCGCTTCGCGCCTTCGGCCAGGAACGGGCCGTCGTCGATGACCGCGCGAATCTCGGCCTCCGGGCGCTTTCGCCCGGCGGCGATCGCGCGGATCAGCTCGTCGTACCAGCTGCGGTTGAGCGAGCGCGTCACCTCGCGGTGGGCGGCCGTGAGTCCCTTCTCCGTGAACGTGTTCGTCGCGGTCTTGTAGTCGCCGATGTGCAGCAGATCGGGCACGACGCCGATCTTGTCGAGCGCGCCGCGGAAGAAGATCTCGTAGGTCGCGACCCCGGCGAGGTCGAGCTGGCCGGCCGGCATCATCACGATGCGGTCAGCGGCCGTGGCCAGGTAGTACTCGCCGGCAGCGGCCGCCTCGAGGTACGCGGTGACGGGCTTGCCCGACGTCTTGAAGTCCTCGATGGCGCCGCGAATCTCCTGCAACTGGCCCCAGAGGGCGCCGGCGGCCTGCGGCGTGAACACGAGCGTCTTCACGCGGCGATCGACCTTGGCTTTGCGGATCGCCAGCACCGTGTCGCGCAAGGTCGGCGGCGGACCGACGAGGGCGCTGAACACGTTGGAGGCTTCGACTTCGCCGAGCGGCGCGTTGATCTTGAGGTACAGCGACGCGCTCGCCGGCACACTCGGCGGCGCGCCGGCGCTCAGCCCAAGGACGAGCACGAGCGCGGCCGACGCCATGACGGCGAGGCCAATCAGAACGAGCACGAGAGCGAGGGCGCGGCGGGAGGACCCGGGGGAACTCATGAAAGCAGTGTACCGCGAGACGCTTCCGTGATCAGCGGGCCAGGATTCTCGCGAAAAGCAGGGCCGTGTCGCCGGCCCGCCCGCGCATCCCGGCTATCGCCCATGCGGATCAGAACTTGCACTACCGCCGGGTCGAGAACCCGGTGGCAACGCAGTCCGACTCGCGCATGTTCTGGAGGGTGGCCGGCGGGGTCATCCTCGGCGTCCTGGGCTGGGCCGTCTCGTCGGCCCTCGGGACCGGAACTCACGCGGGTCAGTCCGCCCACCTCTCGCCCGCTGACGCGCGCCAGCGGGACCTCCTGGAACAAAATCTCGGCAAGCCCGGCGATTCCGCGCTGGGCCGGCAGTACCTCGCGATCAACGACACCCACTTTGACGGCGCCTTGCCCGCGATCCCCGTGCTCTGGGAGCCGAGGCTCGCCGATGTGGGCGCGCTGGCGGCCCAGTCCTTCACGCTCGAAGGCATGTTCGGCCACATCGATGGCCGGGCGGCGATCCTGCTCAATCCGAGCCTGCAAGCCGACGCGGAAGCGCTCAAGCGCGCGTTGTGTCACGAAATGGTGCACGCGCACCTCTATTCAATCGGAGACCCCGCCACCGCGCACGGCCCGACGTTTCAAACCGAACTGCGGCGCCTCTCAGCCGAAGGGGCCTTCACCGGCATCGTCGCGACCGCAGAGGAACGCGCCGATCTCCGCGCGTGGCTCAAGACCGAATCGGCCCGGCTCGACGCCGAGCACGACGCCATGGGTCGAGACGGCGCCGAGATCGAGCGCGAACGTGGGGAGTTGGAGCGGGCGCTCGCCAACCTGGACCCGCGCGATGTGGATGCGGTCACTGCGCACCGCGAGGCGTACAACCAGCGCGCGATGGACGCGAACGCGCGGGCGGCACGGGACCGCGCCGACGTCGCCGAGTTCAACGCCCGGGCGCAGCGCTACAACCTGATGATTTCCTACCCGGACGGCAGGTAGCTCAGCGCGCCTTCGGCGTGAGCCGGATCGTGCCCGCGGCTTCACGCGCGCGCAGGACGGCCATCAAGTCCGCCAGCGGCAGCGGCGTGAACTCACCCGACAGAAAGTCGCGAATCTCCAGCGCGGTCTTGTTCTTCCCGAGCAGTTGGTTGAATTCGGCGTTCATCTCCTGAGGGAGGCTGGGCCCGACCGCGCCACGGCCGGCCTGTCCGCGTCCGCCGCCGGCAGGCGGAGCGGCACCTGGACCCGCACCTCGTCCGCCCCCGCGACCGCCGCCCAGGGATTCGACGAGGAGGTTCGCGGCCTCCTTCTCCTCAGGCGTCATGACGGGATCGACGGCGGCGACGACGCGCTGCGAGGCCTGCAACTGAAAGGCGCCCTTCACTTCATCGAGGAGCGCGAGAGCGCGCCGGTCGATGAGCGGCTCGAAAGCGGACGTCTTCTTCTTGCCCGCCTCGACGTTCGTCCAGAGCACGCTTGCCGATCGCACCACGGCCTTTTCAATGTCGGCCTGGTGCTTGATCGCGACCATCGCTTCCTTGTAGGCCTGTGTCAGCTTCGACGCGTCGCCCGCGTCCGCCATGTAGCCGAGGCCCTTGGTGTGCGACTCGCCCATGCGCGAGAGGCCGCGGCCGAGGTTGTCATTCAGCACGCGCGCGGCCATCTCGTCGGTGCCGGTCGCCAGCACGGCCAAAGCGCCGGTTCCGACGACGGCCGCGCGTTTGTATTGGGTGGAATCTTGCTTGTCGTGCGTGTCTTCCGACGAGTGGTACCACATGTCCGGCCAGGTGATGAACATGACGGCCGGGATGCCGTGCTGCATGTAGGTCACGTGGTCGCTCGACCCGTAGTGCTTGTCGATCTTGATGTAGAAGGCGTCCTTGCTGCCGCGCGGCGCCTCGACCGGCTGCGTCGGCGCGTAGCCGCCGGCGCGGAACCGCACGCGTTCGCGTGAGATATCGGCGACGTACTCCATCATGCTTTGCGCGACGTCGTTGATGTAGGACGGGAACGTGTCGGGCGTGCGCTGCAGGATCCAGTAACTCCGGCTCGCGGCAAGGCGGATGCCCTCCATGTCGAAGTTCAGGTCGCCGATGATGCGCCTCGCCTTGTCCGGGTACTTGTTCAGCCACTGGTTCGTGCCGCCGATTTCGGGCACCCACTGGAAGTTGATCGTGCGCTTCGGCCGGGGCAGCTTCCCCTCGTTGATGAGCTTGATGTAGGCGCGGCCGATCTCGAGCGTCAGCGCGCAGCCGGAGTTGTCGTCGTTGCCGCCCTGCTTGATCACGCCCTCGTAGAGATGCGCGCTGATGCCCACTTCCTGCGTCGTGCTGCCGTCGCCGGGGATCTCCGCGTGGACGTACTCGGAGTGCATCGGCACCTGGACGCTCTTGGTGATCGAGCGCAAAGTGATCTTCTGCCCTCGGGCAAGCTGGGCGGAGAGACTCCGCTGCACTTCAGGCGTCACGGCCCAGGCGACGGTGCCCGGCTGCACGTTGACGTTCGTCGAGACTATCTGATTCGGAAAGTCGTTGGACCGCTGGTAGCAGATCGCTGAGACGCCGAGCGCGCCAAG
>JANOGJ010000206.1:0-2447 GCA_031405995.1 Acidobacteriota bacterium | reverse complement strand
GGCTCCGTACTGCCGCGGCTCCGTACTGCCGGAGCGTCAAGAAGTTGCTCCGACTTCGTACCCTACGGCTGCAACGTGAGCGCGAAACCATCGGCGAGCGCGAGCGGGATCGCCGCGCCGGCCGAGCCGTCCACGAGGCGTCCCTGCACGAACAGGGTCCGGCCGAGAAGGCTCGCGCTGACCGGCATGCGGAACACCACGGGGGCCGGCGACCCTGGCCCGGTCCAGGGGGTTCCCGTGCGCGAGGCGAGCGTCGGCGCTGCGAGCAGGCGCTCGCCGCTCGTGCCCGGAGCGAACATGCCGAGGTTGGCGACGAGCGTGCCGCAGGGGCGCCGCGCGTCGGCCGTCCAGGAGGCAAGCAGCATGGGGATCGAACCCGGAGCCTGCGTGCCGAAGGGATTGTCGACGCCGAAGGTCATGTTCGTGCCGAGGCGCGGGCTGCCGGCGAGGACGCGGAAACTCGCGGGCGAATTCACGCCGCAGCCGAGCCGCGCGACGCCGGGCGGCAGCGTGTCACCGTTGTTCGCGCTCACGTAGCCGTTGCGCGTGCGCGTGTGCGTGCGTCCGTCGGCGGCGCGCACGGTGAGCCGGACGGTGTAGACGCCGAGGGCGGCGTAGGTGTGGCTCGGGTCCTGGGCCGTGGAGGTGGCGCTGTCGCCGAAGTCCCAGGACCACGAGGTCACCGGACCGCTGGACAAGTCGCTGAAGTTCACGGCGAGCGGCGCCTGGCCCGTGAGCGGCGTGCCCGAGAAGTCCGCGACCAGCGGCGGCGGCGGCTCGATCCCGCCGCGTAGCTCACACAGATAGACGCCGCCGGTGTGGAACACGAAGCGCGAACCCACGGCCACGTCGACCGTTCCGTTGCCGTCGTGATCGCCCAGCGCCGCCAGCGCCTCGCCCCAGCGCGCTCCGCCGTCGATGCGGTAGTCCCAGCCGCCGGCGCGGTCGCCGAGCCGCTGCACGGTCTTGAGCGTGCCGTTCGAGTTCAGCAGCAGCACGTAGACCGCGCCCTGCTTCGAGCCGTCCTCGCGATCGAAGGCCGAGACCCAGCCCTCGCGCTGCGCGCCGCTGACGATGTCGCGCACGCCATCGCCGTCGATGTCGCCCGGGCCGGCGCAGGCCGTGCCGAGGTCGTAGTGCAGGCCCAGCGTCTGCGTGCGCGGGTTGAGGACCTCGGCCCCGTAGTAGAACCAGCGCCGGCAGGTTCCGTCGCGGTTCAGGAGCATCAGGTACTGGCCGCCGACGAAATCCATGCCGGCGAACTCGCGTCCGAAGGCGCCGACGAGCAGGTCGTTCACGCCGTCGCCGTCGAAGTCGCCCATGTTCGCGCACGACATCCCGAGCAGATCGACGGTCGACGTGCGCGTGTCGGTGAACCCGTTCAGGCCGTAGGTGAGGTTCTTCGAGGCGCGTACCGTCCCGTCGCGCTTCAGGAAGCA
This sequence comes from Acidobacteriota bacterium, assembly GCA_031405995.1. GTDB lineage: Bacteria > Acidobacteriota > Vicinamibacteria > Vicinamibacterales > SCN-69-37 > JANOGJ01. Next base: position 1,008 of record JANOGJ010000206.1, on the reverse strand, counting down.
CACCTGGACCGAGTTCGAGAAGCGCGCACCGATGGCGACGTCGGGAATCCCGTCGCCGTCGACGTCGCCCATGCCGGCCATCGAGGACCCGAACTCGGAGCGCCGCCGCGGCGTGAACTCGAGCGCGTCGCCGCTGATCGCGCTGATCTTGTGCTGGCCCTTGACCGTCCCGTTCCGGTTCAGGAACAGGACGTAGGCCGCGCCCGTGTTGGTGTCGAGGACGTCCTCCTCGTTGGCACCGACGACGAGATCCGGGATGCCGTCGCCGTCCAGGTCACCGATGCCCGCCAGCGCTCGCCCGAAGCCGTCCTCGTCGAGGAAGTCCGCCACGAGCCCGCCGCTCGTCTCGCTGATCTTGGCGCTGCCCTTGGCGGTGCGGTCGCTGCGCAGGAAGACGATCCACACCGCGCCGGCGTTCGCGGCGCCGTCGTCGTCGCCGACCGATCCGACGGCGATGTCCTGCACGCCGTCCCCATCCAGATCACCGAGCGCGGTGATGCCGCGCGCGAACATGGCGTCGGTGGCCAGACGGATGCCCGCCAGGGGCGTGTGCGCGATGATCCTGTGGGAGGCGATCTGGCCGTCGGTCTCGGGCTCGGGCACGACGCCGGTCAGGCTGATGCCGTCGAGCAGCGTACCGTTGAACCCGCCGGAGAGGTCCTGGAGCTCGAGCGTGGCCAGCGGACTCTCCGAGCGCACGGTGTAGGTGCGCGTCGTCCAGGCGATGCTCGTCGCGAGCGGCACCGTGACCGTGTCCACGAGCACTCCGCCGAAGCTCACCGTGAAGCTGCGCTCGCGGTCGTCCAGCGGGTTCGGCGAGAAGGCGATGCGTAGCTGGTAGTTCTGGTCCGGCACGACGTACAGGCGCTGTGCGATGCCGAAGGACTCGTCGAGATCGACCACGTTGTCGCCGCTGAAGCCGTTGCCCGACAAGCCCAGGTTCTTGACCTCGACCGTGCGCAACTGGAGCGAGTGCCAGCCGATGAAGACCGCGTTGGCCATCGAGGT
>JANOGJ010000188.1:0-2081 GCA_031405995.1 Acidobacteriota bacterium | reverse complement strand
CGCTCCTCACGAACTAAAACCGGGTTCAGGGGTTCAGGGTTCTCGTTCAGGGTTCTGGTTCACCGAGTTCAGGGTTCTGTACCCGGAACCAGAACGGTGAACCAGAACCCTGAACCGTGAACCCTGAACCCGCCCTTGTTCCCCTACGACCCTTTGTAAACCACCTTCCCGCCGATGATCGTGTACGCCACCTTCGCCTGCCGAATCTCGTCGTCGGGCACCGTGGTGATGTCCTTCGTCAGGACGGTGATGTCGGCGAGCTTGCCGGGCGCGAGCGAGCCCTTGATGTCTTCCTCGAACGCGGCGAACGCGTTGCTCAGCGTGTAGGACCGCAGCGCTTCGAGGCGCGACATCTTCTGGTCACCGTAGAAGACCTTGCCGTCATTCGCCTTGCGCGTCACCGTCGCGTAGTAACTCGCGATGGGATCGACGTCCTCGACCGGCGCGTCGGTGCCGTTCGTGACGACGGCGCCCGACTTCATCAGCTTCTGCCAGACGTACGCGCCCTCCTCGGCGCGGCGCGCGCCCAGACGCGGCGCGACCCACGGCGCGTCCGACGTGCAGTGGATGCCCTGCATCGAGGCGATCACGCCGAGCTGGCCGAAGCGCGGGATGTCCGCGGCCGAGATGTGCTGCGCGTGCTCGACGCGCCAGCGGAGATCCTTGCCGTTCTTGTTGTTCTTCTTGAACGCCTCTTCGTAGACATTCAGCGTTTCCCGATTGGCGCGATCGCCGATCGCGTGGATGCAGACCTGATACCCGGCGTCGAGCGCCACCTGCGCCGCCGCCTGCATGGCCGCCACCGGCGTCGTCGCCAGGCCCGTGCTGTCGGCCTTGTCGGCGTACGGCTCGAGGAGCCACGCGCCGCGCGATCCGAGCGCGCCATCGGCCGTAATCTTGATCGCCCGCACCGTGAGCTGGTTGCTGCCGTAGCCCACGACGCGGTTGGCGGCGAGCGTCTGGGCGTTGCCGCCGCGAATCATGACCCAGAGGCGCACGTGCATGCGGCCGGCGTCGATCAAACCTTTGATGCGGTTGACGACGTCGAAGCCGGAGCCGGCGTCCTGGAACGAGGTAATGCCCTTCGAGATCACTTCCTGATCGGCCAGCTCGAGGATGCGGCGGTTGCGCGTCTCGGCTTCCTCAGGCGTCGGCGCCGGCTGGCCCGTGCCGCGGCGGATCACGCGCGACGCGGTTTCACGCAGGAGCCCCGTCGGATTGCCGGCTTTGTCGTTCAGGATTTCGCCGCCTTCGGGATTCGCCGTGGCCTTCGTGACGCCGGACAACTCGAGCGCCTTCGTATTCACGAACGTCGCATGCCCGCTCGCGTGCGTCAGCACGACGGGATTGTTCGGCGAGATCTTGTCGAGCGACTCCTTGAGCGGGAAACCCTCGACGTTCGGCTGCGGCGTCGACGTCCACTTCTCCTGATGCCAGCCACGCCCGATGATCCACTCGCCCGGTTTCGCTTTCTCCACCGCCATCGCGACCATGTGGACGATCTCGTCCCAGCTCTTCGTGTTCATCAGCTCGAGGTTGAGCTTGCCCTCGCCGATGCCGGTGAAGTGGCCGTGGCCCTCGATGAAACCCGGAATCGCCGTCTGGCCGCCGAGGTTGATGACCTGGGTCGCCGGCCCGACGAACCTCGCGATGTCGGCATCGGATCCCACGGCGACGATCGAGCCGTTCCGCGCGGCCAGCGCCTGCGCATCCGGGCGCCGGTCGTCGAGGGTCACGATGCGCCCGCCACGCAGCACCAGGTCCGCGGGTTCGGGTGCGGGCGCCTGCTGGCTGGTGAGGCGCACGCCGCCGGCAACGGCGACGAGCAGGAGGGCGGCGATGGCGATGAACGTCGTTCGATTTCGGGACATGAGCGTCAGTCTACCTCTCTAAAGCCGAGCCTGCGTTCGGCAAACAGAAAGCACGGCAGCGCGAGCGCCGCAAGGCCGGCGACCAGGACAAATCCCCACCGGAACCCGACGTGATGGACGAGCCAGCCCATCGCCGACGAGCCCGATCCGATGCCGGTGTCGAACGCGGCGATCATCGCGCCAAACGCCGCGCCGCGGCGCAGGGGCGAG
>JANOGJ010000181.1:0-16264 GCA_031405995.1 Acidobacteriota bacterium | reverse complement strand
CGCCGGGCTTTCTCACCGGCACGCTGACGCCGGATGCGTCCATCTGCTCGGCGTCAATCGCCAGCAGTCCCGACGCGCCCGGTGGCATCGCGCCGCCGGCGCCCATCGGATCGGGCCGCACGGTGATCGTGCTCGTGTAGGCCTTGCCGTTGGCGGTCATCGTGATCTTGTAGACGCCCGGAGGCACGCGACCCGCGCCGCCACCGCCGCCACGTCCGCCGCCGCCCCCACCGCCGCCGGCCCCGCGTCCGCCGGCCTGGGCCACGGCGGGCGCCGTCAGGCACGCGCCGCCCCCGCCGAACTGGGCGCCGCCGCGTCCGCCGCCACCGCCACCGCCGCCGCCACCACGTCCGCCGCCCGCGGGATCACCCGCGGCCGGAGGCGCCGGCGTCCAGCGCATCGCCCACTCGACGCGGTTGACGCCCGCGCGCGCCGGGAACGCGCCCGTGCACGACCCGGTGCCGCCGACGTCGCTGATCTCGAAGCGGACGTCTCCGGTGACGCGGTCGCTCACGTAGTAGTTGATGACCGCGTTCCGCGTCGGGTTCTGGCCCTGGAACGCCAGCGCGCCGCCGTTGTGCTGCGGCTGGATGCTCCACCATTGAATGGCCGGCCGGCTCTGGAACAGATGCGCCTCGGCCTGCTGCACCGTGGACGTCATTTGCTGCAGCGGCGTGATGTCGTCCATCACCCAGATGCCGCGCCCGTGCGTCGCGGCGATGAGGTCGCCGTCGCGCGGGTGAATAATGACGTCGTGGATCGCGACCGTCGGCATGTTGTTGTTGAGCTTCGTCCAGCTCTGGCCGCCGTTCAGCGAGTAGAACACCGCGAACTCGCTGCCCGTGAAGAGCAGGCCCGGGTTCTTCAGGTCCTCCTTGACGGTGTAGAGCGGGTGGCCGTCGGGCAGGTTGCCGCGGATGCTCGTCCAGGTCTTGCCGTAGTCGGTCGTCTTGAAGATCCACGGCGTGTACTTCGCCATCCGGTGGCCGTCGATGGTCGCGTAGGCGAGGCCGCGCGTGTGGTGTGAGGCTTCGACGCGGCTCACCCAGAGGTCGGCCTGCGGCAAGCCGGGCATGCCGGCCGTGCCCACCTTGGCCCAGCTGCCGCCCGCGTCCTGCGTCACCTGGATGTTGCCGTCATCCGTCCCGATCCAGATGTTGCCGGGCTGCACGGACGATTCGGCGATCGTGATGATCGTGGCGTGGTACTCGGCGCCGCCACCGGGATTTTCGTCCGCCGTCATGCCGCCCGAGCGGCGAATCGTCCGCTCCGGATCGTTCTTTGTCAGGTCCGGACTGAGCAGCCGCCACGTGGCGCCGCGGTCGGGCGACATCAACAGGTGATTCGACCCGACGAAGAGCGTCTTGTTGTTGTTCGGCGACAGCAGGAGCGGCGTGGACCAGTTGAAGCGGAGCGGGCCCATCTGCTGCGGCTGGCGGCCCCAGTTGTTCTTCTCCGCCAGGTCTTCCATCGCCGGTGTGATGTATTGCGCGTAGTTGACGATGTTGTTCTTGTTGGGGCGGATGTTCGCCCGCTCGCGCGTCTCGATGTTCGATCGGCCCACGTTGCCGCCGTTCACGTCCGGCTGCGACTCGGTATACACGTTCCGCCAGTCCTCCGGGTCGATCTCGGCGTGATAGCCGTCACCGCCCGAGAGGTTGTACCAGTCGCTCGTGTAGATCGCCTGGGCGCGCGTGGCCGCGGGACCGCACGAGCTGCCGGCGTCCTGGAGGCCGCCGCAGACGAAGTACGGCTCGCGATTGTCGGCCGCGACGTCGTAGTACTGGGTGACGTTGATGTTGTTGAACCGGAGCGACGACTCGCCGTCGTCGTGCGTCAGGTTCAGGCCGCCGTCGCTGCCGATGTAGTACCGGCCCTTGTTGTGCGGGTCGAGCCACATCGCGTGATAGCAGTGGCCGCCTTGCGGCGCGCCCGTGCCGACGAAGGTCTTGCCGCCGTCCATCGAGCGGCGGTAGTTGATGTTGTAGCTGAAAATGTACTTGTCATCGAGCGGACTGATCGACACGTGCATGTAGTAGAACGGCCGGCTGATGACGCGATCCAGGAACGTCCAGCTCATCCCGCCGTCCTCGGAGCGGTACATGCCGGCGCCGAGTTTCGACATGTCGCAGTCCGGATTGGGCGCCGGAGGCGCCGCGGGCGCCTGACCCGCGACGGGCGGAGCGCCCGGGGCCGCGCCACGACCGCCGCCCGCGCCGCCACCACCGTCGCCGCCACGGCCGCCGCCGCACTGCGGCTGATACGCGTGCTCGACGTGCGCCATCATGACTTTCGGGTTCGAGCGCGAGACGGCCAGGCCGACACGGCCGATGTCGCCGGGCGGCAGGCCCTTCATGCTGATCTTCGCAAACGTCTTGCCGCCGTTCGTCGTCTTGAAGATGCCGCTGTGCGGGCCGCCGCTGCGCAGCACCCACGGGAAGCGCACGCGCTGCCAGAAGGCGACGTGGAGCACTTCGGGATTCACCGGATCGACGATCAGGTCGATGGCCCCCGTCTGCGGATCGGCCGGCAGACCCTCGGTCAGCTTGTTCCAGGTCTTGCCGCCATCGATCGTCTTGAACAGGCCCCGCTCGCCGATCGGCCCCCAGATGTTGCCGATCGCCGCGACGTACACGATGTTCTCGTTCGTCGGGTGGAGGATGATCTTGGCGATGTTGTAGGACTCCTTGAGGCCGACGTTCGTGAACGTCACCCCGCCGTCGGTGGACTTGTAGATCCCGTCGCCCCAGGCGGCGGAGTTTCGCCCGCACTCTTCGCCCGTGCCGACCCAGATGATGTTCGGGTTCTTCTGGTTGATCTTCACGTCGCCAATCGACGCGGCGCCGTAGTTGTCGAAGATCGTCGTCCAGGTCGTGCCGGCGTTCGTGGATTTCCACACACCGCCCGACGCCGAGCCGGCGATGACGTGCGCGAAGTTGCTTTCGAGCGCGTCCACCGACGAGATGCGGCCGATCAGGTTGGCGTTGCCGACGTTGCGCCAGCGCAGGTCGCGCGTCATCGGGTCCGCGGGTGACGTGCCGGATTGCGCCGCGAGCGTGGCGCCGGTGAGCGCGATCACCGAGACACACGCCAAGCGGACCCAGCGGGGAATGTAGTCGTGCATGGATATCCTCCTCAGGAGCCGGAATATTACACGATCCGGGACGGCGCACCGCGCGAAGCTACTCGGCGGGAGTGTGCTGTAGCCACGCCCGGAATTGCCTGAACGCCTTGCCCCGATGCGCGACGGCCAGCTTCTTCAAATCGTCCACCTGGCCGAGCGTGCAGCCATACGGCGGATAAAAGAAAATCGGGTCGTAGCCGAATCCGTTCGTGCCCTTGGGTTCCGGCGCAATCTCGCCCTCGACCGTCGCCTCGCAGGCGAAGAGGGGCGCGGGCGATCCGGCGTCCACGAACGCCAGCGAACAGACGAAGCGCGCCCGCCACGGCCGGGCGCGCCCCTCGAGCTCGCGATAGAGGCCCGCGAACTTTTCCGTATACGTCCTGCCTGGATAACGGGCGCTTTCCACGCCGGGCCGGCCGCCGATCGCATCGATCACGAGGCCGGAGTCTTCGGCCACCGTCGGCCAGCCTGACACTCCCGCGTAGTACCCAGCCTTGAGGAGCGCGTTCTCGGCAAACGTGCGTCCGGTTTCCTCGGGTTCCGCCACGGCCGGCAGGTCGGCGAGGAGCCTCAGCGCGATGGGCAGGCCATCGAGCACCCGGCGAATCTCCCGGACCTTGCCGGGGTTCGTCGTGGCGACGAGGAGGATCGTCGGTATAATCTCAGCCTTCAAAGTTCAGGTCCAGGGAGCCGTCCAATGATACGCACTCGATTGAACCTCGTGTTCCTCGCGGTCGCCAGCGCGTTCGCCTTCGCCATTGGCTTGTCGCCGGACGTCGCGGCCCGCGCCGCGCGGCAGGATCCGCCGCCCGCCCAGGATCCCGCACAGCCGGGCGGCCGCGGCGGACGCGGCGGCCAGGCCACCGCGCCGCGTCCCTACGGCGAGGTCATCACGAGCGCAGCCAAGACCGACGAGGGGATCTTCAAGGTGCACCGCATTACGGCCGGCGCGACCGACACGCTGTTCTACGAGATCCCGCAGGCGCAGCTGAACAAGGACTTCCTCTGGAACACGCAGATCAAGAAGACCACCATCGGCGCCGGCTACGGCGGCCAGAACATCGGCAGCCGCGTCGTGCGCTGGGTCACGAAGGGCGACCGCGTCCTGCTCCTGAGCGTCGACTACAGTGTCATCGCCGATCCGGCCGACCCGGTCGCGATGGCCGTTGAAGACGCCAACTATCCGGCGATTATCCGCGCATTCCCCGTCGCGGCCTACGCGACGAACCGCGATCCGGTCATCGACGTGACGGACCTCTTCCGGACCGACATCGCGGAGTTCTCGGCGCGCGGCCGCGTCGGCGGGCGGGGCATGGACAACAGCCGCTCGTTCCTCGAGCGCGCGGTCTCGTTCCCGGAGAACATCAACGTCGAGGTCACCATGACCTACACCGGCGGCGCGGATCCCGCGGCGGCGGCGCCCGCGGGCGGCCGCGCCGGCGGCGGCCGCGGCCCGAGTCTGACGGTGCTCGTGCACCACAGCATGGTCAAGCTGCCGGAGAAGCCCATGATGGCGCGCCTCTTCGACGAGCGCGTGGGGTACTTCACCCAGGGCCTCACCGACTACGGCACCGGCGAGCACCGCTCGGTCGCCAAGCGCTTCATCGCGCGCTACCGGCTCGAGAAGAAGGACCCGAACGCCGCGCTGTCCGAGCCGATCAAGCCGATCGTGTACTGGGTGGACCCGGCGACGCCGAAGAAGTTCGTGCCGTTCGTGAAGAAGGGCATCGAGGACTGGCAGCCGGCGTTCGAGGCGGCGGGGTTCAGGAACGCCATCATCGCAAAGGAAGCGCCGGCGAATGATCCGGAGTGGAGTGCGGAAGATGTGCGCTACTCGGTGATTCGCTGGCTGCCCTCCACGACCGAGAACGCCTCGGGTCCGCACATCCACGATCCGCGGAGCGGCGAGATTCTCGAAGCCGACGTGCAGTTCTACCACAACGTCCAAAACCTGGCGAAGAACTGGTACTTCGTCCAGGCCGGTCCGAACGACCCCCGCGCGCAGACGCTGCCGCTGCCCGACGACCTGATGGGCGAGCTCATGCGCTACGTCGTCGCGCACGAAGTCGGCCACACGCTCGGCTTCCAGCACAACATGAAGGCCAGCTCGGCCTACACCATCGAGCAGATCCGGGATCCGAAGTGGGTCAAGGAAATGGGCCACACCCCGACGCTCATGGACTACTCGCGCTTCAACTATGTGGCGCAGCCCGAGGACAAGATCGATCCGGCGGACCTCATCCCGAAGATCGGGCCCTACGACAAGTGGGCGACGATGTGGGGCTACAAGCCGATTCCGGGCGCACGCACGCCGGAAGACGAGAAGCCGACGCTCGACAAGTGGGCGCGCGAGCAGGACGACAAGCCGTACCTGAGGTTCTCGACCGAGGGCCAGGGCGGCACGGACCCGGGCGACAACACCGAGGCGGTCGGCGACATCGACGCCGTGAGGGCGACGACCCTCGGCTTGAAGAACCTCGGCCGCATCTCCGAGATGCTCATCAAGGCCACCAGCACTAAGGCGGGCGACCCGTGGGACGAGCTCGAGGAAGTCTACGGCCGCATGATCAGCCAGTGGTCGCTCGAGATGGGTCACGTCGTTCGCGTCATCGGGGGCGTGGATTCGCAGCAGAAGCACATCGGCCAGGGGGACGGCCTGCGTTTCAAAACGGTCGCCAGGGCGCGGCAGGTTGACGCGCTGCAGTTCCTGCTGAACAACGCCTTCACGACGCCGGCGTTCATGATCCGGCCCGAGATCCTGCGGCGCATCCAGCCGACCGGCATTGTCGATCGCGTGCGCACGTCGCAGGCGGGCGTCATGAGCAGCCTGCTGCAGAGCGCGCGGCTCGATCGCATGGCCGAGCAGTGGACGATCGACGGGACTGTGGCCTACTCGCCGCTGCAGTTCCTCCAGGATCTGCGCGCGGGCGTGTGGTCCGAGCTGGCCAAGCCTGGCACGGCCGTCAACATCTATCGTCGGAACCTGCAGCGGTCGTATCTCGACAACATGGACTCGCGACTGAACGCCCCGGCGACGAGCGCGGAGGTCCGGTCGCTCGTCAAGGGCGAGTTGCGCGCGCTCGACCGGCAGTTGCAGGCGGCCCTGCCGGGCGCGACCGATGAGCTGACGCGGCGGCACATCACGGACTGCCGGGATGAGATTGCCGTGGCGCTGAACCCGCTCGTGCCGCGACCCGCGGCTCCCGCCGCATTTCCTGCCGGACGCGGCGGCGGGGCGGGCTCGCGACGCTAGTGGGTTCCGGGGTTCCGAGGTTCTGCGGTTCGGCTTGCCGCACTCAGAACTTCAGAACCCCGGAGCCGACTTGAGCCCGGTCGGGATCGGTTTACGCGTTCCCTGTCAGAGGTGACCGGGTCATGCGTGATCGAACTTCCCATCTCATTGCTTCAGCGTTCGTCCTGACGGTGGTTGTGGCGGCGCCGGCCGCTGCGCAAGATCGGCCACAGCCCATCCTCGAAGCCGCAGGGGGCTACGCCGGGTTCATCGACGAATCGATGATCAACCACGCCATCGTTGGCGTGAGCGCCCGCGTGTATGTCACGCGGCGCATCGCGATCGGGCCTGAAGTGACCTACATGAGAGGGCCCGGCGACGACCGGGACTGGTTCCTGACCGGCAACGCCACGATCGACCTCCGGGTGGAGCGGGATCGCCGCCCGCGGGTCGTGCCGTACGTCGTGGCGTCTGCCGGGCTGTTTTGGAACACGGACCGGGTCGGCACGGGCCTCTACACGGCCACGTCCGGGGCGGTGAGTGGCGGGATCGGCGCGCGGATCAGCGCCGGGAATCGCTGGTTCGTCGCGCCGGAGGTCCGCCTCGGGTTCGAGCCCGTGCTGCGGGTCGGCGTGACGATTGGGGTCAGATAGGCGTCTGATGCCGTGATGTTTCAACACGGCGGACGCGGAGAAACGGAGGGCGCGGATGGTACGGAGGGAGTTGGGGGCGGCACTGGGAGTCTTGGGCTGCGCGCTGGCTTGCCTCGTTTGCGTCAGCTGCGGATCGGTAGGCCAGGCGCACCGTCCCGTCGATTCTCAGCCGATCATCTTCGTCGATGCCAAATCTGGCGCGACCATCTCGCGAGTGCTCGTCGTGCCGCAGTATTCATCTGCCACGGGCGTTTCAAGCGGCGGCGGTCACGGACCTGGTTACATGGTGGACAAGTCCTTCATGTCGTTTCCGATGATCTATCTGTCCGGCGAGACCTTCCGACCGGTGCAGCCCGACTCAACCGGACTTCTGTTGGGACCCGTCGTATTCGTCGGCCAGGGCGTTAGTCTGAATGGCATCACCGTTCTTGCCAGCAGGTACAAGCCGCGATACCTGTGGGACCTCTGGGACCGCCCACGGGGTTTCAAGGTCGCGCTGGAACCCCTGGCTCCTGACGAAGCACCCAATCAGGAGCGTCGGCTCCAAGGCCTGCTTGAACAGGACCGAATTCGCAGCGCGGATCTCACTGATGTTGAGCGGGAAGCCCTCGTGGTGAGCGCAGACACGGCCGTCTCAGTGCGCTTCACTTCTAAGGATCGGCAACTGGTGCGTGAGTTTTTCAGTCAAAGTAGGGGCCCCATTAGATTCTCCGCGCCCTCCGCTCCTCCGTGTTGAGGTTTTTCGGCTAGTACTTCAAGATTCGTCCGACTATCTCGCGCTGTCGCTCCACGAGCGCCTTGATGCCCTGGTCGGCGAGCGCGAGCAGCGCGTCGAGCGCCGGGCGATCGAACGGCTTCGACTCGGCCGTCCCCTGCACCTCGATGAACAGGCCGCTCGCGGTCTTGACGACGTTCATGTCCACTTCGGCGCGGGAGTCCTCGTCGTACGCGAGGTCGAGCAGCGGCGTGCCGTCGACCACGCCGACGCTCGTCGCGGCGAGGTAGTCCGTCACCGGCACGCGCGGGATGGCACCCTGCTCGCGGAGGCGCTCGAGCGCCAGCACGAGCGCGACGAACCCGCCCGTGATCGCGGCGGTGCGCGTCCCGCCGTCGGCCTGGATCACGTCGCAGTCAACCCAGATGCTGCGCTCGCCGAGCTCGGTGAGCGTCACGACCGATCGGAGCGAGCGGCCGATGAGCCGCTGGATTTCCTGTGTCCGCCCGCCGACCTTGCCCGACGACGCCTCGCGCGTCGTCCGCGTCGACGTCGCGCGCGGCAGCATGCCGTATTCGGCCGTCACCCATCCCTTGCCGGTGCCGCGCAGGAACGGCGGCACCCGGTCTTCGACCGAGGCGGTGCAAATCACCTTGGTGTGGCCGACCTCGATGAGGACGGAGCCTTCGGCATGCATGAGATAGTCCGGCGAAATCCGCGTCGGCCGGACCGCGTCGATCGCGCGTCCATCGAGTCGTGTCATGGTGTTGATTGGGCCTTTCGCACCCACTTGAGGGCCCGCCGGAACGGCTGGCGCAGATCCAGGTGTCCGGCGAGCGTGTCCACTTCGTGGCCGTCGATCAGGATCTGCACGGCGGCCACGTCGGGCAGGTTGGCGGTCAGGGCGTTCACGACCGCGTAAATCGCCAGCGCCTCGTTCAGAGAGCCGCCCTTGTGTCCGCTGGCCGCTTCGGCGCTGAGGTCCACGTAGGCGTCGCCGCGCGCGCCGAGGTACACGGCCCGCACCGTCGTGCCGGCGGGAATCGCGGACGCCAGGCCGTCGGACGGCGCCGCCACCTGCGCTTCCGCGATGTGCCGCGCCTGTTCGGCCGGTGTCGCGCCGTAGCGCACCTCGCGGCTGACCGGCACCAGTTCGAGCCCGTCCTCAGACACGTAGAACAAGGTCGCCTGGATCTTGCGCGCGTCCTCCACCGGCGCGGCGGCGGGGGCCGGCGTGGCGCTCGCCTCATCGGGCGTCGTCAGGAAGCCCGGGAGGGTCGCGAACACCACCCCGACGCCGATCGCCAATAGCACGACGCCGCCGGCGATCATGCTCCACAGCCGTCGCCGGGACGCCGGCGCGGGGGCGGGCGGCGGCGTGTCCGCGCGCGCGGGCGGCGTGACGTCACTCACGTCCGCCTCCGTTCTGGATGGGGTCGAAGGTGCCGCGGCGCACGTCGGCGATCGACGAGAGGATGGCCTCGATGATGGCGGCGCCCAGCGACCCGTCGGTCAACGCGGTCTCGTCGTCCGCGTTCGTGAGGAAGCCCATTTCGATCATGACCGCCGGCATGTTGGCGCCGACCAGCAGGCGCACCGGCGCGAGGTCGACCGCGCGGGGGTGCAGCGGCACCGCGCGCTCGTTGAGCCGTCCGGCGAGCACCGCGCCGAACGCCGCCGATCGGCCCGCGAACGGAATCTGCGCGAGGTCCCACGGCACCGCCGCGACCGCGCGTGTGCCTCCGCCAATCACGGGCACGGCCGATCGCTTGAGATCCGCCGACAGGTCCGGCGCGGGGTAGTCGTCGAGGCTCAGCGACAGCACCTGCGCGCCGCGCATCGCGGGCCTCAGTGACGCGTTCGCATGCAGGCTCAGGAGGAGGTCCGCCTTGTTGTTGTTCGCGAGCGCCGTCCGCTGATCGATCGCGACGTCCTCGTCGCGCTCGCGGGTGAGCAGCACGCGAAGGCCCAGGCGGCTTTCGATCGCGACCTTGAGCCGCCTGGCGATCTCGAGCGTGATGTCCTTCTCCTTCGCGCCGGAGGCCCCGGTCGTACCGATATCCGCGCCGCCGTGGCCTGGATCGATGACGACGGTGCGAATCGCGCCAGGCGCCAGGTCGAGTGCGGGCGCGGTCTGGCGCCCCTGATTGGGGTCCGGCGGCGGCTCGAACCCGCGTCCGATCGGGGCGGACGGCAGCGTCATGCCTCGAGGCAGCGGGGGGAGCGGCGGAGGCGGCGGCAGCAACTCGACCGTCAGCCGCGTCAGATCCCGGTCGTCGTCAGCCTTGTAGAGCGCTGCCGACGAACCCAGGTTGATCACGATGGACGTGCCTTCATAGCGCACGCCCGTGATGAAGTCGGGCACGGCGCCGGGGATCGGGCTCGAGTCCAGCGCCAGAGCGTCGAAGCGGATGAACAGCCGGTTGCCCTCGCGGACGACCCGGCGTGGCGCGGCCGGCTGGATCTCGATGACGAGCCGCCCACCGGTCGCGGTCCGCTCGACGCGTCCCGTCACCTGCGGCACGCGGACGTTGCCGACGAGAATCAGCCGCGACGGCCGGCGAACAACGACGGGTTGGCCGATCGCGGGCCCGACGGCCTTCGTCAGAAAGTCGAACGGCACCTGCCAGGCGTTGCGATCCCATTCGATCGGCCCGTCGAGGGAGATGATCTTGCCCGCCACCTGGACGAATGACTGGCCCGGCACCGCGATGATGCGCTCGCCGCGCGTCTCGATCACGAGTCCGCCGGCCAGAAAGTCCTCCACGAATTTCAGCCCGAACAAGCCGTTGAGCAGGTTCAGCGTGAAGACTTCACGATTGCCGGACTGCCGGACCGCGATCGTGCGGCGGCCTTCAGTTGAATAAAGGATGTACGGACCCGTGCCCTGAGTCTGGGACACCGGCCGGGCCAGGCCGGACACGAACCCGATCGCGATCAGGGCCAGCAGGGCGGCGACGAAGCGGGAAGCACGCGCGGAGCGCAAGAAGGCATCATAGCGCCCAAGGCCGGTTTCCCATTAGGATCGACCGTCTCACCCATGGCATTGGCCGGCTATTCGGGCACGCCGCTCGTCAAGAAGCTCGGCATCAAGCCGGACACGAGCGTCGCGCTCGTGGACGCACCCCGCGGTTTTCGGAAAGAGCTGGTCGGCTTGCCCGCGCGCGTGCGCGTGACGGCCCGAGCCGCCGGGCGACCGGAACTGGTGGTCTGGTTCGTGATGTCCGCGAAATCGCTGGAAGCGCAGATCGCCGCGATGGGACGGTCCATGGGCGCGGGCCTCTGGATCGCGTGGCCCAAGAAGGCGTCGGGCGTCGTGACCGATGTCACCGAGGACGTCGTCCGCCGCGCGGGCCTCGCACATGGACTCGTGGACTACAAAGTCTGCGCGATTAACGAGACATGGTCGGGACTGAAATTCGCGAGGCGGGCAAAGCTAGGGGTCACTCAGTAAGAGGCCCTGTCAGTTCGCACGGAGGCACGGAGGCGAACGGAGGGGTGGAGGAGCGCACTGACCCCAGTTAGGCCCTCCATCTGACGCCCGGCGGTTTCTCCGTTCCTCCGTCCACCTCCGTCCCTCCGTGAGAACTAGACACTCCCTGACAGCTCGGCTCGTCCTTCGGCTGGAGTAATCCCGAAACACCACCTGCTCGCCCAGCCAGAAGTTCACCAGCCCGCACGCCGCAATCGCGACCACGTTCGCCGCGACCGGCCGCAACCCGGCGCCGCCCGTGAGCGCCGTCATGATGACGACGTTGCCTGTGAGGGAGACGAGCCCGTTGGCCGAGACGAACCGCAAAAACGCCCCGAACGCGGCCGCCGGCGTCATCGGCCGATCCCCCCACGTCCACTTGAGATGCCACAGGAAGTTGTGGACGACGGCCGCGCTGACGGCGATGACCGTCGCGGTGAGGTAGGGAAGGGCCGCACCATCGGTGAGCGCCCAGATCGCGGTGAGCTGCACCACGATGCCGAGCGCGCCGACGGCATTGAACCGCACGAGGCGGCGCCAGACCGCCTGCCCCGAGCGACGTTGAGGCGCCTGTCCCGAGCCTGGTCGAGGGATCATCGGACCGGCCGTCCCGGAATCGGCTCCGCGCGGTAGAGCGTCCGCGTGTTGGTTACGGCCGACACGATAAGCGTCACGAACAAACCCGCCGCCCCGATCGCGCCGCCCACGTCGAAGAGCCGGTAGGTCTGGCCGAAAATGACCGCGGTCGGATGCACCAGGAGTACGAGGTTGCCGATCGCCAGAAGGATGCGCAGTTCGGTCGGACCCAGATTGAAGTGCGTGATCTTGAACTGCCCGACGCTGTGCGCCGCCAGGTACACCTCGATCGACAGCATGAAATACGCAAGGAGCAGCGCGCCCGCGATCGCCGGGCTCATGTAGCCCGAGAGCGCCAGCCCGCCGAACAGGAACAGCGCGCCGAACGCGTCGACGACGTGGTCCACGTAGTAGCCGTAGCGCGGACGCTGATGATTGCGGACGCGCGCCACCGTGCCGTCGAGGCTGTCGCCGAACCAGTTCAGCGCGAGAAAGACGACGACGAGCAGCAGTCCGATTGGCGTGATGCTCGCGAGCCAGTACGACAGCCCTGCGCCCACCATGGCAGCCAGCGCCAGCAACGTCAGATGGTCGGAGTTGACGCGCGCGGGTATGCGGGTCGCGAGCCAGATCAGGGTGCGCTTTTCGAGAGGCGAGAGCACGCTCGTGAGCACTCGGGTGGCATCTCGGAAAGCGGGCCGGTCGGTGGATGCGGTGACGGGGGCGGCGTTCATTGGATATGACCTCCTGCCCGCTAATGCGCGAAGGAGGCCGGAGGGAGCTCAGCGTGAGCTGATTCTTCCACCCTCCGCGCATTCCTCTGTGGGGCGAGACATGCGCCCGAGGAAGGACTGCACATGACGTTCCGGTTTTCCCGCAAGTCAGCCCCCCTGCCAGTGGCACTGGTCCTGGCGGCTGCGCTCGCCGTTCCCGTCGGCGCCGCGGCATTGCTTTCACGGGAGGCCATTGCCGGCTGGGCGAACTACATCACGGCCACCGATCAGCGCATCGCGCGCGAGTTCGGCTCGCGCGACCGGTTCCTCGCGCAGGACTTCCGGCCCGATGCCGCCAGCAACCGCACCGCCGTGCTGGCCGGAAAGATCGTGATCGACCCGATGGTCACGACCGACGCCCGCGGCGCCGAGATGGACGTGCCGTACGCGATGGTGCACCACTGGCGTGGCGCGGTGCTGATTCCCGGCGCCCGGCTCGACGACCTGTTGAAGCAGCTGCAGAACGGCGCGGCAGGGGCGAAACAGCAGGAGGACGTGCTGGAGTCGCGTGTGCTCGAGCGCGGCCCGGATCGGATGCGCATCTTCCTGCGTCTGAAGCGCAAACAGTTCGTCCCCGTCGACTACAAAACCGAGCACCTTGTTCTTTTCAAGCGGCACGGTGCGACGCGGGCCTCGAGCGCGAGCACGGCGACGAAGATCGCCGAAATCCAATCGCCCGGGACGCCGGCCGAACGCGAGCTCCCGATCGGGAACGACCGCGGATTCCTGTGGCGGTGGAACGCGTACTGGCGCTACGAACAGGTGGCCGGCGGCGTGATCGCCGAGTGCGAATCGGTCTCCCTCAGTCGCGGCATCCCCTCCGTCGTCCGCTACCTGGTGTCGTCGCTCATCGCCAGCACCGCGTACGAGTCGATGGAGCGCACGTTGGCGACCCTGCGGGGACGCTTTGCAAACGGCAATCGGTAAACGGCAATCGGCAAACGATGAACGGCAATCGACAAATCGACCATCGAGCCGGCCGATTCGCGATTCATCGATTGACAATTCCCGATTGACGATTCCAGATTATCGATTGTCGATGGGTGGGTCGCCGAAAGCGGCCCGCGTGGTGGCGGGCTCGATGATGGTGAACGACAAGAGAACGACGACCGCCGCCGCGATGAGCACGGCCGCGACCTCGGTGGCCGTCGACTGGGCAGCGGCGATTCCTGCCGTGAACAGCACGGCGACGAACGCGGCATCAGCGGTCTTCAGCCAGGGCGTCGTCCGGCGGCGCTGGTTCGGCCACTCAGCCGGGTAGGAACGGACGGCGAACCACAGGTGCATCCGGAGAATCGCCGCCGCCACGGCGGCGACGAGCCCTCCCAGAAACAGCAGCAGGCCCGTCCTGCCGCCGATCGGCTGACGGGCGAGCCACAGCGGGACGAGCAGCAGGCCGTAGCCGGCGCTCGCGGCCGCCTGATGGAACTGCCACCACCAGATCGCGCCCTGTGCGGCCGGTACGGCTGGCAATGCGGCATTGCTGAATTGCCCCATTGCCTCATTGCCTGCCTTGAGCGAAGTCGAAGGGCCCCATTGCCTCATTTCTCCCTTACGGGCCTGGTCAATCGCCCTGACCAGGTCGTGGGCGGAGGCGAACCGCGCGGCTGGTAGCTTGCTGAGGCACGTGCGCACGATGCCCTCGAGGGCGACCTGCGTCGATGCCCCGGGCGCGGCCGGCGCCACGTCGCGGATGGGGCGCGCGGGCTCCAGCTCCAGGATTCTCGCGATCGTCGAGGCTGTGTCGGATCCCGTGAAGGGGTTCGTGCCTGACATGAGCTCGTACAGCATCGTGCCGAGGGAGAAGATGTCCGAGCGCGCGTCCACGGTCTCGCCGCGGATCTGCTCGGGCGACATGTAGGCCGGCGTGCCGACGAACCGGCCGCCGGTCAGGCGGGTTGCGTCCGTCGGCACGTCCCGCATGCGCGCCAGGCCGAAGTCCAGAATCTTGACCTCGCCCGACGGCGTCCGCATGACGTTCTCGGGCTTCAGGTCCCGATGCACGACGCCGCGATCGTGGGCCGCGGCCAGCGCCCGCGCGATCAGGGACGCCGTCTCGAGCGTCCTGTCTATGCCGAGCGGACCGCGTCCGAGCTCGTCGCGCAGCGTCTCCCCGGGCACGTATTCGCCCGCGATGTAGACGTGGCCGT
The DNA here is from genome assembly GCA_031405995.1 of Acidobacteriota bacterium. Taxonomy (GTDB): domain Bacteria; phylum Acidobacteriota; class Vicinamibacteria; order Vicinamibacterales; family SCN-69-37; genus JANOGJ01. The sequence goes on along the minus strand of JANOGJ010000181.1, from coordinate 1,569 downwards.
CGAACTCCTCGAGCGCGTAGACCGTCGCGATGCCCGGATGGGTCAGCGCCGCCGCCGCGCGCGCCTCGCGGCGCAGCCGTTCCCGGTGCGCCGGATCGCCGGTCAGCCCCGGCGCGACCGCCTTCAGGGCCACCTGCCGGCCGAGCCGAAGGTCCTCGGCGAGGTACACCACGCCCATGCCGCCTTCGCCGAGCAGGCGCTCGATGCGGTACTGCCCGACGACCTGGCCGATGGCCAGCGCGCCCCCGGCGGCCGCGACCGCGATCAGGTCTGCCGGCGCCGCGGCCGGCGTCTCGATGAACTCGCCGGCCTGGCCGTGCGCATCGAGGAGCGACGCCACTTCGACGAGGAGGGTGACATCGCCGCCGCAGGCGTCCTCGAGGAAGGCCCGGCGATCTCCGGCCGGGACCGCGAGGGCGCGGTGAAAGACGTCATTCACGCGGCGCCATTGTTCCGCCGTGAGCGGCGCGGTCCCGCTCATGCTGGCGGCGTTCCTGTGAGCGCCCGCAGCAGCCACGCTTTGGCGACCGTCCAGTCGCGCTTCACGGTCGCCGGCGAAATCGACAGCGCGTCGGCCGTCTCCTCGACCGACAGGCCGCCGAAGTACCGCAGTTCGACGATGCGCGCCTGTTGCGGATCGAGAGCGGCGAGCGACGCGAGGGCGCGGTCGAGCGCGAGGAGGTCCACGACCGCGGCCTCGTCGCCTCCGGCGAGCAGCCGCTCGTCGAGCGTCACCTGCACCCGGCTGCCGCCGCGCTTGGCGGCGCCGCGCGCGCGGGCGCGCTCGACCAGGAGGCGGCGCATGGCGATGGCGGCGATGGCGATGAAGTGGGTGCGGTTCTGCCAGCGCTGGGCCTTGCCCTTGGCCAGTCGCAGGTAGGCTTCGTGCACGAGTTCCGTCGCCTGCACGCTCTTCGCCCGCTCTCGACGGACGTAGCCGTCGGCGATGCGGCGCAATTCCGCGTAGACGTCTTCGACCAGGCCCGGCGCGACGCCAGGCCGAACCGAATCGCGTGATGGCTCGTCCACGGAGGGTGGATTATCGCAGGAAAGGCGGCGGGGCTGATAAGGTAAGAGGCTTGGTACGCCGGTGGGAATCCCAGCGAGACGCGAGTTCATGACCATGAATGCCTTGACGAAGTCCGGCCGCGTTCTCGCGCGCCGGGGACTGGTTCTTGTCGCCGCCGCGGGTTTCGGTGCCGCGACAGCCTCCTGCGGTGCGCCGCCGGCCCCGCCCCAGCAGGAACGGCCGCCCGTGCCGGTGGACATGGTCACGCTCGTCATGAAGCCCCTCGAGCAGTCGGGCGAGTTCGTGGGCACCGTCAAGTCGCGGCGGACGGCGACCATCCAGCCGCAGGTCGAGGGGTTTCTGACCGCCATCCTCGTCAAGTCGGGCGACCGCGTCGCGCCCGGCACGCCGCTCTTTGAGATCGACGCCACGATGCAGCAGGCGGCCGTGGCGAGCCTCGAATCGGTGCGCGCGGCGCGTGAAGCCGACGCCGCGTTCGCGCGGCAGGCGGCCGATCGCGCCCGGAAACTCCTGGCGGCTGGCGCGATGAGCCAGCAGGA
>JANOGJ010000176.1:0-15807 GCA_031405995.1 Acidobacteriota bacterium | reverse complement strand
GCACCTCGCGGCCCAGATGTACGACTTCGCGCACCCGAATCTCTACGGCGGCCTGGAAGATCGCTTGATCGAGCGCGTCATCACGACGCGCGACTACACCAGCCCACCAGGCAAACCGGCCTACGACAGCATCGACCTGGGCCGGTACCTGCAGGAGCAGACGCCGCAGCGTCGCGGCTTGTTCGTGCTGCGCCTGCGTTCGATCGGCCCGAGGCCGCCGGGCGCCGCCGACGGCGTGGATGAGAGCGAGTTCAACCGCGGCGACGTGAACATCGAGGATACCCGCCTCATCCTCGTCACGGACCTCGGCTTCATCGTGAAGCGGGCCAAGGACGGCAGTCGCGACGTGTTCGTCCAGTCGATTCGCAGCGGCGTGCCCGTGGCCGGCGCGCGCGTCGAGCTGGTCGGCGGCAACGGCCTGGCGGTGCACTCGGCGATCACGGATGCCACCGGACGCGCGCAGCTGCCGCCGGCGCTCGAGCTGCGGCGCGAGAAGACGCCGCAGATGGTCATTGTCGAGAAGGACGCGGACGTGTCGTTCCTGCCGTTCCGCACCGGCGGCCGTGAGCTGGACCTCTCGCGCTTCGACACCGGCGGCGTCGAGAGCGCGAGGTCAGCGCAGCAGGTGTCGGCTTACTTGTTCTCCGACCGCGGCATCTACCGCCCCGGCGAAACCACGCACATCGGCGTGATCACGCGGACGGCTGACTGGAAGGCGTCGCTCACGGGGCTGCCGATCGACATCGAGATCACCGACGCGCGCGGCGCGATCGTCAATCGTACGCAGTTGAAGCTGTCGGCCGCGGCGTTCGACGAAGTCACCTACACGAGTCCCTCGTCGGCGCCAACCGGCACGTACGAGGCGGTGGCGTACCTCGCGCGGGACGAGAGGCGCCGCGAGTTCCTCGGCAGCACGGCCTTCAGGCTTCAGGAGTTCGAGCCGGATCGCATGAGGGTCCAGCTCGACCTCTCCGCTCAGGCGTTCGAGGGTTGGCTGAGACCGGACGATGTGAAGGCGCGCCTGACCGTCGCGCACCTGTTCGGCGCACCGGCGGGCAACCGGCGCGTCGAGGGCGAGCTGAGCTTGACGCCGGTGCTGCCGCGGTTCGCCAAGCACACCGACTATCGCTTTCAGATCGGCGAAGTGCTGAAGGAACCGTACCAGGAGCGACTCGCCGGCACGGTGACCGACGACAAGGGCACGGCCGAGCTCAACCTCGACCTGAAGCGCTTTGTCGGACGCGCGTATCGCCTGAACGTCCTCGGGCGCGCGTTCGAGGCTGAAGGCGGGCGCATGGTTGCCGCGCAGAATAGCGCGATCGTATCGGACGCCGCGTACCTGGTGGGCGTCAAGCCGGACGGCGATCTCGCGTTCGTGCGGCGCGGGAGCGAGCGCCAGTCGACATGGCTGGCCGTCAACCAGGTCTTGAATCCCGTTCCGGCCGACGGGCTGGTGCTCGAGTGGGTGCAGCGCAAGTTCGTGTCCGTCCTCACGCAGCAGAGCAACGGCACGCTGAAGTACGTATCGCGCATGAAGGAAACGGTGCGCGACCAGCGGCCCGTCCGGATCGTCACGGGCGGCACGGCGTTCCCGCTTCCAACCCAGGAGCCCGGCGACTTCGCCCTGGTCCTCCGCGATGCGGCCGGGGCCGCGCTCAACACGCTGAGCTATACGGTGGCGGGCCAGGCCAACCTGTCGCGATCGCTCGAACGGGACACCGAGCTGCAGATTCAACTCGCCAAGTCGGCGTACAGCGGCGGCGAGACGATCGAAGTCAGTATTCGCGCGCCGTACGTGGGCGCCGGCCTGATCACCGTCGAGCGCGAGCGCGTATTCCGCCACCAGTGGTTCAAGACGTCGACGTCGAGCTCGGTGCAGCGGATCACGCTGCCGGAGGACTTCGAGGGCAACGGCTACGTCAGCGTGCAGTTCCTGCGCGATCCGGCGTCCGACGAGCTCTTCATGAGCCCGCTCTCCTACGGTGTCGCCGCGTTCGGGCCCAACCTCGAGGCGCGCACGCAACCGATCGCCGTGACCGCGCCGAAGACCGTGACACCCGGCACGGTACTCAATATTCAAGTAACGCCCGGTGAGCGCTCGCGGATCGCGGTGCTGGTGGTCGACGAGGGCATCCTGCAGGTTGCGCGGTACAAGAACCCGGATCCGCTGGGCTACTTCTTCCAGAAGCGGATGCTCGAGGTGAGCACGACGCAAATCCTCGACCTGATCCTGCCGGACTTCAAACGCTTCCTCGCGCTGGCCGCGGCGGGCGGCGACGGCGAGAGTGGATTCTCGCGGCACCTGAATCCGTTCAACAAGAAACGCAAGCCACCGGTCGCGTTCTGGTCGGGCATCATCGACGTCGGGCCGGGCGGCCGCACGCTGCAGTACGCCGTGCCCGACTACTTCAACGGCCGGCTGCGGATCGTCGCCATCGGCGCGGGCGCGGCGCGCATGGGCGTGACCGAGGTCACGACCGAGGTGAAGGGCGACTTCATCCTGACGCCGAACGTGCCGGCCACCGCGGCGGCCGGGGACGAGTTCGTCGTCAGCGTGGGCGTGTTCAACAACACGACCGGCGGCACGGGCCCGATCCGCCTCGAGGCGCAGGTCGGAGCGGGCCTGCAGCTGATGAGCGCGCCCGGCGTGGACCTGCAGATCGCGGACAAGAAGGAAGGCGTCGGCGAGTTCCGCGTCAAGGCGAATCCGGTGTTAGGCGCCGCTTCGTTGACCTTCATCGCCAAACGCGCCGCCGCCGAGGCACGTGTCGAAGAAAGTGTGGGCCTGCGGCCCGCGGCCACCTACCGGACGACGCTCGCGCTCGGCCGGATCGATGGCGACAGCGCGGCCGTCGCGCTGACGCGCGACATGTACGCCGAGCGGCGCAAGGTCGAAGCCGCCGTATCCACGCTGCCGATGGTCTGGGGCCAGGGCCTCACGGCCTACCTCGAGAGTTACGAGTACTCGTGCACCGAGCAATTGCTCAGCAAGGGCGTGTCGGCGCTGATGATCATCTCCCGTCCGGAGTTCGGCGCGATTCGGAACCGCACCGACCAGCCGCTCGACCGCACCTTCGCGACGCTTCGCAGCCGGATGAACGACGAGGGCGGACTCGGCCTGTGGTCCTCCTCGCCCGTCACCGCCGAGTTCGCGACCGTGTACGGTGCGCACTTCCTCGTCGAGGCAAAGGACCGCGGCCAGAAGATTCCGCAGGAGCTGCTCTCGCAATTGAACGACTGGCTCACGCGCTTCGCTGGGACGCCGGCGAGCACGCTGCCGGCCGCGAGGCAGCGCGCCTACGCGGTGTATCTGCTCGCGCGGCAGGGCATCAGGCCCGCGGCCGTCCTCTCCAACGTCGAGCAGGAACTGACGAAGCGGTACACGCAGGCCTGGTCCACCGATCTGGCCGCCGCGTACCTCGCCTCGACCTACCGGCTCATGCAGCGGAATGACGACGCCGATCGCATCGTGAAGGCCGTGCCGTGGTCCACGCCGAAGTCCGACTTCGGTGACGACGTCTACTACGACACCGTCGTTCACGACGCGCAGCTGCTGTATCTGCTGGCGAAGCATTTTCCCGCCCGCCTGGGCGCCGCGCCGCCGGCCGCGCTCGAGACGATGGCGAGGACAGTCAGCGGGAACGGCGCCAGCTCGCTCTCGGCGGCCTACACGCTGCTCGCGCTCGATGCGTTCGCGACGACCGCCGCGACGACCACGACGCTCGGCATCAGCGAAGTCGGCAAGGACGGACGCGAGCGTGCGCTCACCCTGCCGGACGGCGCGATTCCGAAGGTGAGCATCGCCGAGACGGCCGCGAAAGTGCAGTTCTCCCGCCGCGGTCCCGCGCCGGTGTACTACGTCGTCGCCGAGTCGGGCTTCGATCGGAATCCGCCGACGGCAGTGGTGAGCCAGGGTGTCGAGATCATCCGCGAGTTCGTGGACGCGAAGGGCAATCCGCTATCGCGCGTCACCGTCGGCGACGAATTCTTCGTCCGGCTGCGCGTGCGCGCGACGAATCGCGACCGGCTGCCGCAGATCGCGATCGTCGATCTGCTGCCGGGCGGCGTCGAGCCGGTGCTGGAGCTGCAGCCGGTGGCCGATTCCAGCACGCCCGGTGACGACCCGGCGATGGCGCGACAGCGCGGCGCGGCAGGCGCGCTGCCCATCGGCCTGCCCGGCAAGTCGGACTGGGTGCCGAGTCACATCGACGTCCGCGAGGACCGCATCATTGTTTATGGAGATGCCGGGCGGACGGTCGGGACGTTCGTCTATCGCGTGCGGGCGAGCAACGCCGGTCTCTTCCAGGTTCCGCCCGCGTTCGCGGAGGGTATGTACAACCGCACGATTGTCGGCCTGAGCACGGCCGGCACGCTCGAGGTCGTGAAGCCGTGATCCGGCGCGCGTTCCCCTCGAGGTGGCTTCAGGCCGCCGCGCTCGTCGCGGTCACACTGGTGGCCTTGCGCGCGTGGCCTCATGCGCCGCTGCGGCAGCGCCTTCCTGTTTCCACGGGCGTCTGGTCCGCCGACGGCGAGCTGCTTCGCGTGAGTCTCTCGGCCGACGATCAATATCGGTTGTGGGTGCCGCTCGAGCACGTGTCTCCGGTATTGGTCCAGGCCTTCCTGCTGAAGGAAGACCGCTGGTTCTACTGGCACGGCGGCGTCAATCCGATTGCGCTCGGCCGCGCGGCGATCCGGACGTACGGCGCGGGCGATCGGCAAGGCGGATCGACGTTGACGATGCAGCTGGCCCGGCTGTTGTACCGAATGAACACGAAGTCGCCGCTGGGCAAGCTGCGCCAGGTCGTCGCCGCGCTGTGGCTCGAGGCCCGCTATTCGAAGCGCGAGCTGCTCGAGGCGTACCTCAACGTCGTGCCATTTGGCGGCAACATCCAGGGTGTGGGCGCGGCGAGCCTGATCTACTTCGGCAAACCACCGGCCCGAGTGACGCTCGGTGAGGCGCTGACGCTGGCCGTGATTCCGCAGCGCCCGGCCAGCCGCGCCGGCAAGAAGGCGCCGGAGGCCGGGATGCTCGCCGCCCGCGCGCGGCTCGGCCGCCTGTGGCTCGCGCGCGATCGCGCGAATGAGGATGCGCGGCGTCAGCTCGAGCTGCCGATCGTCGCGCGCCACGAGTTCGCGATGCCGTGGCAGGCGCCGCACTTCGTCGACGCGCTCGTCGCGGGCCGCGCGCGCCGGGACGGCCGGGACGGCCGGAATTCCGCCCACACCGATATCGAAACGACGATCGAAGCAGGCCTGCAGCGACTGCTCGAGCTGCAGATTCAGCGCTACATCACGCGTTATGCCGACGTCGGCATGCGCAACGCCGCGGCGCTTCTCGTGGACGCGCGGGACATGTCCGTCAAGGCGTGGGTCGGCTCCGCCGGCTACTGGAACGAGGCGATCGAGGGGCAGGTCAACGGCGTCCTCGCCAAACGGTCGCCGGGCTCGGCGCTCAAGCCGTTCGTGTACGCCCTGGCGCTCGACCAGGGCGTGCTGCATCCGCAGACGGTGCTGAGGGACGCGCCGACGTCGTTCGGCCCGTTCACGCCGGAGAACTTCGACGGCGGCTTCGCGGGCCCGATCGCCGCCGAGGACGCGCTGATTCGCAGCCGCAACGTGCCCGCCGTCTGGGTGGCGTCACAACTCACGCAGCCGAGCCTGCATCAGTTCCTGCAAAGCGCCGGCATCAGGGACCTGAAGTCCGAGGCCTTTTACGGCCTCGCGCTCGCGCTCGGCGGCGGAGAAGTGACGATGGAAGAAGTCGCCGGGCTGTACGCGATGCTCGCCAACCAGGGTGTCTTGCGGCCGCTTCGCGTTGAGCGGTCGGCGCCGGCCGGCGATGGGGTGCGGCTGCTCAGTCCCGAGGCGAGCTTCGTCACGCTCGACATGCTTCGTAAGAACCCGCGTCCCGACGATGCCGGGCTGATTCCGGTGCGCGCGCGGTGGCCCGTCGCGTGGAAGACGGGCACGTCCTGGGGATTCCGCGACGCGTGGTCGGCGGGTGTCGTCGGACCGTACGTGCTCGTGGTCTGGATCGGCAACTTCAACGGCAAGGGCAACCCCGCGTTCGTCGGCGTCGACGCCGCGGCGCCGCTGTTCTTCCGGATGGCGGACGCCCTGAATCTGGCCCGGCCGTCGGAAGCGATGGCGATGACAGTTCCGCCGCCCGGCGTGTCCAAGGTCGCCGTGTGCACCGGCAGCGGCGACTTGCCCAACGCCCATTGCCCGCACACGGTGGAGACGTGGTACCTCCCGGGCACATCGCCGATTCGCGTCAGCCAGTTGCACCGCGCCGTCGCGCTCGATCCGTACAGCGGGCGTCCCGCGTGCCCACCGTATCCGGCGGCCACGCGGTTCGAGGTGTTCGAGTTCTGGTCGTCGGACATGTTGAAGCTGTTCCGCGAGGCCGGCGTGCCGAGGCGAACGCCGCCGGCGCTGCCGGCCTGCGCGACAGACGATCGCCTGGACGGACCGCGGATCGCGTCGCCGCTGCGAAACGTCACCTACGCGCTCCGTCTCTCGACGCCTGACGAACGCATCTCGCTCGAGGCCAGCGTGGCCGCCGATGTGCAGCAGGTGTTCTGGTTCGACGGCCGCGCGCTGATCGGTGTCCGCCGCGCGGGCGAGGGCGCGCTGCCGTGGCGTCCGGCGTCTGCCGGTCTTCACCTCATCCGCATTGTCGACGACCACGGCCGATCGGCCGAGCGGGATGTGGATGTGCGGATCGGGCGGTAGTCGCGGGGCGCTTCGGGTTGTGAAGCGCCGCTGGTCCTCAGACGCTAGAACGTCGCGTGAATATCGTACCAACCGGCCAGATCGCCGGCCGCTTTCGCCGCATGAAGCCGCGCACGTGCCGTCTCGCACGACTGCCACTGGCCGTCGCTTTGCCAGGGCACCGGGCCGGAACTGTGGCCGGTCACAAAGAAACGGCCGGCCCGCCGAATCAGGCGCGGTTCCTTGTAACCCATGTAGCGCATCAGGCGGTGCGCGAGGCGGTCGATCAGCGACCGTTGGTTCGCCAGCTCGCGAAATGATTCCTGGCTGATGACCTTGAAACGCGTGTAGCCGACCTTCTGCAGGTGCACGAGCAGTTCGTCGACGTCCTCGCCGACCTCGAAGGAGACGAACTTCGGCCGCGCGCCCGCCGTGAGGCTCAGGATGCAGAGCCGGTCGGCGCCTTCGATGTCGATCTTCAGGTACTCAGGCACGCTGTGAAGTGTGAAGAGGGCATCCAGCGTGACACCAGGCACGGTAATCGTTCCCGTCGGCCGGCGCGATGCGACGCGATCGCTGAACAGGGAGCTGGAACCCAGCTCGTGGCCGACAAGATTCAACTCAACCGGCTTTCCGTCAGGCGAGATCGCCGCGTTGACGCATATCCACTGGCCCGAGGCCATCTCGGCCGCGAACCGCTGCTTCGCCTGTTCCGCCAGCTCCGGATTGGCTTCGACGGAGACGACGCGGTAGCCGCATTCAAGGTAGTAGGCGGTGTCGGCGCCGTCGAACATCCCGATATCGAACACGGTCTGCATCAGATGTATGTCCTAGATGGTCATGAATCTCGGTTCCCGCCGGTGCAGGGACTCGAGACCGAACAGCGCGTTCCACGCATCCCGGCGCGTGGTCGGCACGACGCGACGGGGCAGGCATGCGAGGTGCGACTTGTGCGCAGGGAAGATATTGCCGCGGCGCGTCGTGACCGCCGTGCGGAAGCCCGCCCTCATCGCCAGGTCGACCTCACGCTGGCCGCAGGAGTTGGATCCGCCGAACGGATAAGCGAAGTGGTTCACCTCGACGCCGAGTGCGCTCTGCAACGTGGCGCGCGACTGCGAGATCTCGCGCCAGGCCTCGGCGGGTCCGAGGGTGGACAGCCGCGCGTGGCTGACGGTGTGCGCGCCAATCGTCACCAGCGAATCGGCGGCCAGTGCGCGCGCCTGCTCGACGGACAACGCATCGCGGTCGAGCCGGGCCTGCGGATCGATGCCCGCCTTGTCCAGCACCTGCTTCAGCACCGCGAAGAACGCGGCGCCGTGGCGATGACCGAGATCGTCCAGCGTATTGTAGGCGGCGCGCTTTTCGTTCAACGTGGCCGTCTTGAACCGCGTCGGCCCGCCATCCCCGACGGCGGGGAAGTCGAGGACGTCGCGCGTGAGGATGAGATCCTCCAGTGCGCCCCACCAGCCGGGTATCGACCGGTCCAGGAAGCCCGTGGTGATGTATACGGCAAACGGCGCCCCGTGCTTGCGGAACACCGGAAGGGCCAACGTGAGGTTATCGGCGTAGCCGTCGTCGAAGGTGAAGCAGACGAAGCGCCGGCCGCCCGCGCCCTGTTCGAGACGCCGCTGCACGTCGTCCAGGCTGACGATGTCCCACTTGCTGGCGCGAATTGTCGACAGCAACTCATCCACCGCACTGGTCGGCACCATGAACCCCGGATAGATGATCGGCCGGTCGTCGGGGCACACGCGGTGCAGCATGAGGATGACGCCCATGCCCGCATAGCGCGACCCGACCAGACGGTAGACACCGCTGTGATACGCGCCGGCGGCGGCCGCGTCTTTCAGCCGCGGCGCGACGGTCTGCCGAAGGCGGCGCAGGCCGTCCACGATCATGCTCATCCCAGTGACATTGTAAACGGCGTTGTAAGATTGCTCCGGCTTACAAATGCGAAAAGCGTACTCGGGCGCGGCGTTCACTTCACTTCAGCCGCTCGTCCTCAGCGCGCTGATGCTGCCGGCCACCGCGTACGTCATTCGCGGGATGGGGGCCACCGAGTACGGCCAGTGGGTGACGGCCACGACGCTCGTGGCGGTCGTCACTTTTGCCACCACGTTCGCGCTGCGGGTCACATTTGTCCGGGCGGTGGCCAGGTATCCGGATGCCGCGGCCGGGGCACTGGCGCACCAACTGGGGATGCGTCTGTGTCTGTCGCTGCTGGCCGCGAGCGTCGCCGTCCTGGCGTGCGCGTTCCTGGGCTATGCCCCGATCGTCCTCGCGTGCACCGCGATCTCGGCGTTCGGCTTGATTCTCGCCACCATGGCCAACACGGCCGCCGACTTCCTGCAGGGCTTTCAGCGGCTCGGCGTCGTGGCGTCGGCCAACATGGCGTCGGGGTTGCTGCTGACGGCATCCTCGGTGGCGGTCGTGACGTTCGGCCTCGGGCCGATCGGCGTGTCGCTCGCGTACCTGGTGGGCCCGATCGTCTCGCTGTCGGTCATGTTCTCGGTGGTCGCACGGCGCCACTGCGCCGTGCGCTTCGCGTTCAGCGTGGAACGCATGAAGGCGCTCTTCTGGGAGCAGCGCTATCTCGGCGGGGTGATGCTCGTGCACTCGGTCAGCACCAATGCCGAGGCCCTGCTGCTGCCGGCGCTCGCCGGAGAGAAACCCTTCGGCGTGTTCTCGGGCGCCAGCCTCCTGGCCTCGCGGCTTGGCGCGATTCCGGACGGCGTCGCCTCGGCGCTCTACCCGGCCGTGGTCGAAGCCGACGCCAGGCACGGGCCCCGCGATGTAGTGCGGCTGGTGACGCGGTTCCTGCTCCTGGCGCTGGTGGCGACGGTCGGCATCGCCGTCTTCGTCAGTGTGTTCGCCGAGCCGTTCGCCCGGCTGCTGCTACCGGCCGAGGCCGAAGCCGCCACGCAAGTGATGCGGATCACGATCTGGCTGCTTCCGGTCATGGCGGTGGTCTGGGTGCTGGGCGCGGCGCTGAATGGCTTGAACGGCGACGCCGCCCAGGCGCGCGCGGGCACCATCACCGCGTTCGTGAATATCGCCCTGACCCCCTTCCTGGTCTGGAAGTTCGGGCTGATCGGCGCGGCATGGTCGATGGTGGCGCGTTATGTGGTGTGGCTGGCGGTGTTCATCCCATGCTCGCTCGGCACGTTCCGCCCCGTCCTGCGGGCCGCGAGGGAGGAGCCGCGCGGGTTAAGCTAGGAGTTCCATGTCCGGATACCTGCGCGTGCGCTTGACGCTCCTCATCGCGTGGTTCGCCCTCGCCACCGGCCTCGCGGCGGCGCCGCCGCAAGGCGGCGCGCTCACGCCGCAAACGGCCGCCCTGAACCAGGCCATTCCCATCGATCCGCAAATCACCGTGGGCCGGCTGCCGAACGGCCTCCGCTACTACGTGCGCGCGAACCCGAAGCCCGAAAAGCGCGCCGAGCTCAGGCTCGTCGTCAAGGCCGGGTCCACGCTCGAAGAAGACGACCAGCAGGGACTGGCGCACTTCGTCGAGCACATGGCGTTCAACGGCACGAAGAATTTCCCGAAGCAGGACGTCGTCGCGTTCATGCAGTCGCTGGGCATGCAGTTCGGCGCGCACGTCAACGCGTACACGACGTTCGACGAGACGGTCTACACGCTGACGGTGCCGTCCGACCGGGCCGAGGTGATCGACCGCGCGCTCATGGTCCTCGAAGACTGGGCGCACAACGTCTCGTTCGAACCGGCGGAGATCGAGAAAGAGCGCGGCGTCGTGATGGAGGAATGGCGCGGGCGCCTCGGCGCTTCGTCACGCCTCACCGACAAGATGTTCCCGATCCTGCTCCAGGGATCGCGCTACGCGGATCGGCTGCCGATCGGCAAGCCTGAGATCCTGCAGCGCTTCTCGCACGAGCGGTTGAAGCAGTTCTACGCGGACTGGTACCGCCCCGACCTGATGGCCGTCGTCGTGGTCGGCGACTTCGACCGAACCGTCGTCGAGAAGATGGTGACCAGCCGCTTCGCGGCGATCCCGTCGCCGGCGAAGCCGCGCCCGCGGCCGGTCTACGACCTCACGGACCGCGCGGGCACGGCGTTCGCGATTCTCTCGGACAAGGAAGTGACGGCGACGACCATCTCGATCGACGCGTTCGTACCCGCGCGCGAGCAGGGCACGGTCGGCGTCTACCGGGAGAAGATCGTCGACAGCCTCTTTTCGTCCATGCTGAACGCCCGGCTGTCGGACCTGGCGCAGAAGCCCGACGCGCCGTTCCTCATGGCGATCGCGGACCGCGTCATCTTCCTGGCGCGGACGCGCGAGCAGGCGACGCTCAGCGCGCTGGTCAAGGAGAACGGCATCGAGCGCGGGCTCGCCGCCCTGCTCGCCGAAGCCGAGCGCGTGCGGCGCTTCGGCTTCACGGCCGCCGAGCTTGATCGCGAGCGACAGGCCACGCTGCGCGCCTACGAGCGCGCGGTCACCGAGCTCGGGAGCCGCGAGTCGGCGAGCCGCGCGGACGAATACATCCGCAACTTCCTCGAACAGGAGACGCTCCCCACGATCCAATGGGAACTCGGGCTGCAGCAGCGCTTCCTCGGCAGCGTCACGCTCGCCGAGGTCAATGGCCGCGCCACGCAGTGGTTCGCCGAGCGCAACCGCGTCCTGATCGTCATGTCGCCGGAGAAGCCCGGGCTCGTCCTCCCCGATCAGGCGAAGCTCGAAGCCGTGATCAAGGCGGCGCCCTCGCTGCCCCTGACGGCGTACGTCGACACCACGGCGTCGCGGCCGCTCCTTGAGAAGGAGAAGGCGCCGGCGCCGGGGACCATCACGAGAACCGCCACGAAGCCCGCGACCGGCATCATCGAGTGGGATTTGTCGAACGGCGTCAAGGTCGTCCTGAAGCCGACGACGTTCCGGGAGGACGAGATCGTGTTCAGGGCGGTCAGTCCGGGCGGCACGTCGCTCGCGGCCGACGCCGACTACATTCCGGCCGCCACGGCCGTGCAGGTGCTGACGGCGGGCGGCATCGGTTCGCTGAATGCGATCGACCTGCGCAAGCTCATGACCGCGAAGACGGCGTCGGCGCAGCCGACGATCGGCGAGTTGGAAGAGGGCCTGCGAGGCGGCAGCACCAAGCGGGATCTGGAGACGATGTTCCAGCTCATCTACCTGGCGTTCACCGGGCCGCGCGCGGACGCGACGGCGTTTGCCGTGCAGGCGGGGCAGGCCAGGACGCTGCTGGCCAACCAGGCCGCGGTGCCGGAGATCGCGTTCTTCGACACGTTGAACTCGACCTTGAGCCAGAACCACGCGCGCCGGCGCATGCCGACGCCGGCGACCGTGGACCAGTGGAACCTCGACAAGTCGCTGGCGTTCTACAAGGACCGCTTTGCCGACGCGAGTGACTTCACGTTCGTCTTCGTCGGCAGCTTCGAGCCCGACGCGCTGAAGCCGTTCGTCGAGCGGTACCTGGCGTCGCTGCCGTCGCTCCGGCGGAAGGAGACGTGGAAGGACGTCGGCGTGCGCGCGCCGCTGGGCGCGATCGTCAAGACGGTCGAGAAGGGCACCGAGCCGAAGAGCCGCACGGCGCTCGTCTTCACCGGTCCCTTCGAGTACAACCAGACGCAGCGCGTCGTCATCCGCGCCATGGCGCAGGTGCTCGAAGCGCGGCTGGTGGAGGCGATTCGCGAGGAGCTGGGCGGCACGTACAGCATCGACGCCAGCGCCGAGCATTCACGGATTCCACGGCAGGAGTACTCGGTCTCCATTCAGTTCGGTTCCGATCCGGCGCGCGTCGACGCGCTCGTCGCGCGCGTCTTCCAGGAGATCGAGCGGTTGAAGGCGACGGGTCCCGCGCCGGGGCACCTGAATGAAGTCAAGCTGGCGCTCCTGCGGGACTTTGAAATCAACAGCAAGAACAACAGTTACCTGGTGGATCAGATGGCGTTCCGGTATCAGCACGGCGAGGACGTCGAGGCGATCTGGGACGTGCCGAAGTACTACGAGAAGCTGGACGTTCTGACGATTCGCGAGGCGGCGCGGAAGTACCTCGACGTGGCGAACTGCGTGCGGGTCACGCTGCTGCCGGTGAAAAAATAGATGGAGGCCGGACCTTCAGGTCCGGCGGCCTAGCTATCCCAGGCTGTGTCCAGCCGGCGCGCGACGACAGTCAGCCGGCGGTCCAGCGTCCAGAGTGGCCATCGTTCGACGAGCGAACTGGCGGCCAGGTGCACGTCCACCCAGCCCACGCCGATCCCCGAGAGCGTCCGCGCATCGACCATCGCGAGGGCATCCTCATGCCTGACGACTCGCGCGGCCGGCAGCTCTGCCAGCAGTCCCAACACTTCCGTCCTGTTCCTGAGCGTGCCGAGCGCGATTTCACCGATCACGAACGGATGACACGCGACCTGGCCCTGGTCGAGCAGATCGGACAGACGGCCGTTCCGCTGACGCAGGTGCTCGACCCAGACCGACGTGTCGACCAGGATCACCGGGGCCGCCTCGAAGCAGGCCGGCGTCGTGGCGCCGGCCGGAGGGCGGGTTCGGTGCCCCCGAGCACGGCCAGCCGGTGGGCACTCTCGCGGGCGATTAAGGCCCGCAGGCCGGCGTGCACTAACGCGGTCTTTTCGGCCACGCCAGTCAGGCCGCGCGCCTTCTCGATCAACTCGTCGTCGAGGATTAGCGTCGTTCTCATATGCATAAATATGGCCATTTAATACACATACGTCAAGGGCCTGGACCCTCGGACCTTCGGACCCTGTTGTATCGCCCCCGTCCTGAGCGCAGAATGCCGCGTTCCGACTGGCCTATAATGCGGCGATCCCATGCGTAAGGCTCAGCTCGTCGCCGGCCTCGGCATCGCGATCCTCGTCGGCACCGCCTCGCTGCCTCTCTCGGCCCAGCTCCCACTGGCCGGCCTCAATTCGTCCGGGCAGTCGGTGACGCCCGCCTACGAGGGCTGGTACCGGAATGCCGACGGCACCTTCACGCTGTCGTTCGGTTACTACAACCGCAATTCGGAGGAAGTGGTCGAGATCCCGATCGGCCCGAATAACTTCATCACGCCCGGCGCGCGGAATCAGGGACAGCCGAGCGCGTTTCAGACGCGCCGTCACTGGGGCGTGTTCGGCGTGAAAGTGCCGGCGGACTTCGGGGCGAAGGAAGTCGTTTGGACGCTGACCTTCCGCGGGTCGACGTATGCGATTCCGGGGACGCTCCACAGGAACTGGCAGATCGACGCGCTCGAAGGCGAGGCCGGCGCCGGCAACACGCCTCCCGTCCTGAAGTTCAGCGAGACCGGCGCCGAGGCCCGTGGGCCCGGCGGCGTCACCGACGGACCCGTCACGGCGACGGTCGGGAAGCCGGCGACGCTCACCGTCTGGGCGACAGACGACGGGAAGACCGCGTCGAGCATCGCGGGCGGACGCGGCGCCGCGGCGTCGGTGAGCCTGGCCTGGTTCAAACATCAAGGGCCAGGCAAGGTGACGTTCGCCCCGGCGACCGGCCGAGCGGCGGCCGCCGGCGGCCAGATGGCGTCGCAAGCGACGTTCAGCGTGGCGGGGGACTACATCATCCGCGTGCGCGCGAACGATTCCGCTGTCGCCGGCGCAGGTCACGCGCAGTGCTGCTGGACGAACGCGTTTCTGAAAGTCACGGTGAAATGAGGTGCGTGTCATGATCGCTGCCAGGATGATCCGCCGGGTTGTCATCGCGTCCGCCGCCCTCGCGCTCAGCGGCGTCGCCGTCGCCGGCTCGGCATCGCGCGCCGGGTCCGCCGAGGCGCAGGGCCAGGAGCCCGTGACGTTCACGAAGCACGTCGCGCCGATCTTTCAGGCGAAGTGCCAGGTCTGCCACCAGCCGAACTCGATCGGACCGATGTCGCTCGTCACCTACGCGGACGCGAAGAAGTTCGCCAGCGGCATCAAGGCCAAGGTCGCCGCCCGCACCATGCCGCCGTGGCATATCGACAAGAGCATCGGGATTCGCGAGTTCAAGAACGATCGCAGTCTGACGGACGCGCAGATCGACACCATCGTCGCGTGGGTGGATGCCGGCACGCCGCAGGGCGATCCGAAGGACATGCCGCCGGCGCCGGACTTCGGCGACCCGACGAGTTGGCAGCTGGCGAAGGAGTTCGGCCAGCCGGACCTGGTGATCAAGTCGCCGCCGTACACGCTGGCCGCGCGCACGCAGGACAAGTGGTTCCGTCCGGTCTCCGAAGTGCCGCTCACCGAGCCGCGCTGGGTGCGGGCGATCGAGATCAAGCCCTCGTTCCCCGACGGCCGCCGCACTGTCCATCACGTGCTCACGACGCTCCAGCAGGGCGAGCAGGGCGTGACCGGACTCGCGCACGACGCGCACGACGTGCAGACGAATGCCGGACTGTTCATGGAGTGGGCGGTCGGCAAGATCGGCGAGGTCTTTCCGTCTGACGCCGGCAAGCTGATGCTGCCCGGCGCGCGCATCCGCTGGGAAATCCACATGTTCGCGATCGGCAGGGAGATCAAGGACAACCAGGTCGAGCTCGGCGTGTACTTCTATCCGAAGGGCGTCGTCCCGAAGAACCGCACGGTGCTGCGCATGTTCAACGTCAGCGCGGGCTCCGAACTCGACATCCCGCCGGGCGAGATGGCGATGACGCAGAACTTCTTCGTCATGCAGGCGCCGGCCCGCATCGAGAACTTCCAGCCGCACATGCACATGCGCGGCAAGTCGATGTCGCTCGAGGCCGTCTATCCGGACGGCCGCAAGGAAGTCCTCAGCGCCGTGAACAACTTCCGGTGGAACTGGCACGTGAACTACATCTACGCCGAGCACACCGCGCCGCTCCTGCCGAAGGGCACCGTGCTCGTGTTCACCGCGTGGCACGACAACACCGAGAACAACCCGAGTAACCCCGATCCGCGTCAGTGGGTCGGCTGGGGCGACCGCACCGTGGACGAGATGGCGCACGCCTGGGTGGACGTCACCTACCTCGAGCAGGCGGACTTCGATCGCCAGGTCGCCGCGCGCAAGGCCGCGAAGCCGGCCGGGCGTGGCGGCGGGCCACCGTCACAAGAGCGTTAACACGGAGCCCTTCGCGGCTTTGAAACACGAAGCTCACGAAGATCACGAAG
>JANOGJ010000138.1:0-2445 GCA_031405995.1 Acidobacteriota bacterium | reverse complement strand
GGCGGGGGCCGATGGTCGAGGCCTCGGTCGTCTCGGTCATCGGAGCCACTTCGAGGCGCTGCGTTCTCGCGACCCAGCGGTCGAAGTTCTTGGCCCACCTGGTGAACGTCTTGAGCTGCATCGAGGCGGCCGGCAGCGGCTGGTAGCCGGCCTTGACCGGCGGATCCTTCAGCAACTGGTCGGGCAGGAGGGCCGTCGGCTTGGCGCTCTCCCAGTCGACGGTCCGAGTGCTCGTTTCGAGGGGCACGAGGAACGCGACCCGGCGGGTTTCGTCCACCCGGCGCCGTTTATCGCCGAAATGAATGCTCGCGGCCCCATAGAGCCTTGCGGCATAAACCCCCTTCCCACCGGCACTTGGCAAGTGGAACTGTGGGATTTCAGGGGAGCCCAGGGGGCGGCTCGGACCGGCCAGAGCGGTCTTGGGTTCGGGTGACACCGCCACGATGCTAGTACGAGCGGGCCGGTCGTGTCATCCCCGGGCGCGCTTCTTCAGAGGGGCCCTGCCCACGGCCTTGACGGCGCGGGTTTCTGCGATGCGCGCCGTGCGCTTCTTGGTGGTCGAGACGCGCTCGAGGCTCTGGCGCAGCGCATCCATGAGGTTGACGACCTTGGGCGGCGCTTCGTCCCTCGGCGCGACGATTTCCTCGCCGGCGATCTTCGCCTCGATGATCTTGCGCAGCTCGGTCTGGTAGTCGTCCTTGTACTGGGTCAGATCGCCTTCGGTCTCGAAGTTGCTGATGACCTGCCGCGCGAGTTTGATCTCATCCGGTTTGATCTTCGAGGGCACGGTCCCGAGCTCGTCAATCGAGCCCATCGCGCGCACTTCGCTGGCGTGGCGCAACGTATACATGACGAGGCCGTTTTCACGCGGCTGGATGGCCACCAGATACTCGCGGCCGTAGAGCGCGAGCTTGCCGATGGCCGCCTTGCCCGCCATGCCCTCGCGCATGACCGCGAACGCCTCGGCGGCGACGTTGCCGTCCGGCGCCAGGTAGTACGGCCGCTCGACGTACACCGGATCGATCATCTTGGCGTCGGCGAACTGCACGATGTTGATGACCCGGGTGGACTCGGATCGGACCTTGGCGATGTCCTCCTCGTCGAGGACGACGTACTTGCCCTTTTCGAACTCGTAGCCCTTGACGAGATCGGTGTTGGCGACCTCGGCCTGGCAGGTCGGGCACCAGCGCTTCTGCTGGATGCGGCTGCGGCACTCCCGGTGGAGCTGGTTGAAGCTGATGGTGGCGGCGGCGTCAGTGGCCGGAAACACCCGCACCGGAATGTTGACGAGACTGATCTTGAGGTAACCCTTCCACGTCGGGCGCGCCGCCATAGTCTCTCCTCTTAGTTACGCAGTAGTTGATTATCGGCCGGATTGGGTGAAAAGTGTTCAGGCACACCTTGAAGTGGCGAGACTCCCCTGCCGACGTCCGGCCCATGCTGGCCTCGCTCGACGAGCCCCCGATCGCCCAGCGGGGCCTGGTCTACGAGCCGAAGTATGACGGCATCCGCGCGTTGATTGACCTGGGACCGCCCACGAAGCGAGGGGCCGCGCCCACGGTGGCCATCTACTCGCGTAACGGCAACGAGAAGACCCACCAGTTCCCCGCCGTCGTCGCCGCCCTCGAGGGCCTGGCGAAGAAATTGAAGGCGCCGCTGCTCCTGGACGGTGAAATCGTCGCCATCGATCCGCGAGGCCGACCGCTTGGATTCCAACAGGTCCAAGGCCGGATCCACCTCACGGCGGCGTCGGACATCGAACGCGCCGAACGCGATCAACCCGCGGCGCTCATTGTCTTCGACCTGCTTCGCGACGGCGACGAAGACCTCCGCGGGCTGCCGCTCGCCGCGCGCCGGCTTCGGCTGCAACAGCGTGTCCGGCTTTCCGCGGCGGCGAAGGACCGCGTGCGGTTGAGCGAGATCGCGGCCGATGACGGCCGCGCGCTGCTCGAGCGCGCGCGAAAGGAAGGATGGGAGGGTCTCATCGCCAAGGACGGGCAATCGCCGTATCACAGCGGCCGGCGCACACCCGCGTGGCGCAAGATGAAACTCCTCAAGCAGCAGGAGTTCGTCGTCGGCGGTTGGACCGACCCGCGACAGACGCGTCAGCACTTCGGGGCCTTGTTACTCGGCTGTTACGACGATGACGGCGCGCTTCGGTGGACGGGCACGGTCGGAACCGGCTTCGATCAAAAGGAGCTCGACCGCGTCGCCGCGCTGCTCGACCGACTGAAGGCCGCGACGAGCCCCTTCGCCGACACGTTCAAGACGATGGAGAAGGCGCACTGGGTGAAGCCGACGCTCGTGGCCGAAGTCCGATTCACGGAGTGGACGAGCGACGGGTTGCTGCGACAGCCGGTCTATCTGGGCATGCGCGAGGACAAGCGGGCGAAAAACGTGCGGCGTGAGGAACCAAACGGGAAACGACGTCGGGGGTCGTTTTAC
>JANOGJ010000137.1:0-2959 GCA_031405995.1 Acidobacteriota bacterium | reverse complement strand
CTTGCCGCCCGCCAGGCCGACGAGCAGCGCGACCAGCACGCCCAACAGGAATCCGGAGTCCGTCACGGCTGTCCCAGATGCTGGCCGACGATGGCCTCCCACCGCAAGCGGGCGCGGAGGACCAGTTCGATAAGCTCTCGCACCGCGCCCCGGCCGCCCGGCTGCCGGCTGACCCAATGCACGCGCGCCAGCACCTCGTCGGCGGCATCGGCCGGTGCCGTGGCGAGTCCGACGCGAGCCAGCACCGGCAGATCGAGCAGGTCGTCGCCCATATAGGCGACATCGGCGTCGCCGATCCCGCGATCCGCCAACAACTTGGAGAAGGCTTCGCCCTTGTCCGGGCCGGTTTCGACAACCAGCTCGATTCCCAGTTCGGCGGCCCGGCGCGTCGTGGCCTTCGACGGGCGGCCGGTCAGCAGCCCGACATCGAGGCCCTCTCGGCGCGCCCAGATGAGCGCGGCCCCGTCCCGGATCGAGAACACCTTAACCTCGCCGCCGTCGCTCTGAATCCCTACCGTGCCGTCGGTCAGCACCCCGTCGACGTCGAGCAGGATCAGGCGGATGGCGCGCGCGCGTGCCGTGAGGGCGTCAGGTTCGAGCCGCATCGGTCCTAGATCATCTCCGTGCGCCAGAGGTCATGCAGGTGGACGACGCCCTCGACGCGGCCGCCCGGGTCCACCACGACAACCGCGGTGATCTTGCGTTCTTCCATGATGCGAAGGGCCTCGACGGCCATGACGGTCCGCACGATGGTGACCGGCCTGGCGGTCATCACGTCAGCCGCGCGCCGCTCGAGGAGGTTCGAGCGCGACGTCATGTGGCGGCGTAGGTCGCCGTCCGTGACGATGCCGGCCAGCCGCCCCTCCTCGTCGACCACGCACGTCATCCCCAGCCGCTTGCTCGACATTTCGTGGATCACGTCGGGCATGGCCGCGTCGGGCCTGACGCGCGGCACCGCGTCGCCCGTCTGCATCAGGGCCTCGACCCGCATGAGTCGCTTGCCGAGGAGGCCACCCGGATGCAGGTCCGCGAAGTTCTCTTCCTTGAAGCCTTTACGGCGAGAGAGCGCCAGCGCGAGGGCGTCACCCAGGGCCAGCATCGCCGTCGTGCTCGCCGTGGGCGCGAGGTTCAGGGGGCAGGCCTCTTCGGCCACATGGCAGCCGAGAGCGACGTCCGACGCGTTCCCGAGCGTCGACTCCGGGTTGCCGGTCATCGAGATGAGGCGCGCGCCGATTCGACGAATTGCAGCGAGCAACCGGACGAGTTCCTCGGTCTCGCCGCTCGAGGACAGGGCCACGACGACGTCACCGGCCTGGACGACGCCCAGATCGCCGTGGAGCGCCTCGGCCGGGTGCAGGAAGATAGCCGACGTCCCGGTGCTCGACAGCGTCGCCGACAGCTTGCGCGCGATGATGCCCGATTTGCCCATGCCGGTCTCGATCACCCGTCCCGTGCAACCCTGCAGCAGGTCGACCGCCTTGGTAAATGACGGGCCGAGCTGAGGGATGAGTCCGAGGATCGCCTGAGCTTCGGTTTCGAGGACGCGGCGGGCGAGTTCGATGGGGTCGTCCGGCTGTTTGGGCTGCGGCATACGGTCGGCTACGAGACCCTGGACCCGGCGATTCGCCCGACGGCGTGAATCTGGACCAGATCCGCGAGGAGTGGTTCGAGCCGGTCGAGGCGCAGCGCGTTCTGGGCGTCGCTCCTGGCCTGCTTCGGATCTTCGTGGACCTCGAGGAAGATCCCGTCGATGCCCGCGGCCACCCCGGCGCGTGCCTGCGGCTCAATGAACTCGGCCTGGCCGGCCGTCACGCCATCGCCGCCCCCGGGGAGCTGCAGGCTGTGTGTCACGTCGAAGACGACCGGCACGCCGAGGCTGCGGATCATCGGGAACGCCCGCATGTCCACCACCAGGTTGTTGTACCCAAACGAGAAGCCCCGCTCCGTCACGAACACCCGGTCGTTCCCCGACGCGCGCACCTTCTCGACGGCGTGCCTGACGTCGAGGGGCGCCAGGAACTGGCCCTTCTTCAGATTGATGACCAGTCCCGTTTTCGCCGCGGCGACGATCAGGTCGGTCTGTCGGGAGAGGAATGCCGGAATCTGAAGTACGTCGGCGGCGTCGACCGCCTGCGCCGCCTGCCACGGTTCGTGGATGTCGGTGAGCACCGGCACGCCGTCTTCCCGACGCACGCGGGCGAGCGTCGCGAGCCCGGCCTCGATACCGGGACCACGATACGAACGGAGCGAGGTTCGGTTGGCTTTGTCGAACGACGCCTTGAAGATGTAGGGCACGCACGCTCGCGCGGCGATAGCCGCGATCGTCCGGGCGAGGCCTACCGCGTGTTCTTCGCTTTCGATGACACAGGGGCCGGCGATGAGCACAAGGTCGGACCCGCCGAGCACGACCTTCTCGGTGATCCGAACCTCATGGATGGGCGGGCGGGCCGGCACAGGGGGCCATTATCCTGCCTACCGCCGGCGATCTCCAATGGCGGTCACATTCGTCGCGATGCCCTGGAGGGACATCTTGCGCTTGTAGGCCGCTTCGATGAACCCGGCAAAGAGCGGGTGCGGACGGAGGGGCTTTGACTTGAACTCCGGATGGAACTGGACCGCCAGGAACCATGGGTGGCCCGGCAACTCGACGATTTCGACAAACTTGCCGTCAAGCGACCGCCCCACGATGCGGAGGCCGCTTTCGGCGAGGGCCTTCTCGTAGAGGCAATTGAACTCGTAGCGGTGCCGGTGGCGCTCGTGCACGATTTCTTCGCCGTACAGCCTGAACGCGAGCGAATCGGGAGCCAGCCTGCACGCGTAGCTCCCCAGCCTCATCGTCCCGCCCATATCGTCGACGCCGAGGAGGTCGCGGAGCTTGTAGATGACCTTGTGGGGCGCGTTCTCGACGACTTCCGTGGAGTCGGCGCCGGCCAGGCCCGCCACGTTCCGGGCGTATTCG